>JADLHH010000001.1 GCA_020848855.1 Anaerolineae bacterium
GATCACCGACACCGCCGTGACCTTCGATCCCTTGCAGCGCAGTACCGCGCGACCGGGACAGGAACTATTGCAGAGCTTCTACGATGCCGATGTCGATTACGAGTTTTTCGATCTCGACGGCGACCTGACCGACAAGCCTGTCGCCTTCTACGCGGGCGGAGTATGGCTTTCGGAGCGTGGGCAGCGCAAATTAGTTGAGTATGTCGAGCAGGGTGGGCATCTGGTCTGTGTCGGCGAAATTCCGCGCCAGGATGAGCACCTGCTGCCGCTCAACCTGCTCGAACTGCCCGAACCGGACGGCATCATCAGCGGCGCGCCGGGCAAAGCGGCGCTCCGTTTGTTTGGCGGCTATACGATTGAAAGCGCGTGGTGGCACAATTACGACAAGGCGCCCGGCGAAGCGATCCATATTGAACGGCTGCCCTATTCGTTTCAGCCGTCCGAAGAACTCGTGCTGCAATTCAGCTTGCAGGAAGGGCTGCGCTATACGGTCGGCTACACCATCCAGCGCGGACAGGGACGTATCACCGTGATCGGCTTGCAGCCGTCGCCCGCGCTGCTGCTGGCGCTGCACGATCATTTCGGCGTGACGGTCGCCTGCCGCTCGCAGATCGGCGGTGTGTCGTCGGCGCTGTTTCGCCGAGGTGACGCCTTCTACCTGATCGCCACCAATGACGGCAGCGAGCCGAAGGCGGCGCTGTTTGAGATCGCGCCCGGCATCATGCGCGCCGGGGCGTGGCAGGTCGAAAATCTCGACAGCGGCGCGGTTACGGATGTGATGCTGATGGATGGCGGCATACTGCCGGTCATGATCAAACGCAAGGACGGGGTCGCGCTGCGGCTCTACCAGAGTTAAGGAGTGATGATGACGACGCTTGCCATCATCCACACGACACCGGCAACGGTCGAGATGCTCAAGGCGCTGGCGGCGGAACTGCTGCCGGGTACGGATGTGATCAACTTTGTAGATGATTCGATTCTGCCGCAGCTAGCGCGCAATGGTGGCGACACGGATGCGGTCAAAGACCGACTGGTGCAGTACGCCAAGATCGCCGCGAGCGTCGGTGCGGATGCCATCCTTGAAGCCTGCTCGTCGGTTGGCGAGGTGGTGGCGACGATGGCGGACGCAATCGACATCCCGATTGTGCGCATCGACGAGGCGATGGCGGAAGCGGCGGTCGCGCGCGGCACGCGGATCGGTGTGGCGGCGACCCTGCCGACGACGCTCAATCCAACGATGCGGCTGATTGAAGCGAAAGCCGAGGCGGCAAACAGGCAGGTCGAAATCGAGACGGCGCTGGCGGAGAGTGCCTACCTCAAATTGATGGCTGGCGACCGTGACGGTCACGACGCCGACCTGAGCGCGACGCTGCTCGAACTCGCGGAAAAAGTCGATGTGGTCGTTCTCGCGCAGGCGTCAATGGCGCGGGTGCTGCCCAAGCTGCCGGAAGGCATTCAAGCGAAGTTTCTGACCAGCCCGCGCCTGGGCATCATGAAGGTGCGTGAGGTGCTGCGTCTACCCGGTTCTGTCGAGCGGCTGAATGATCAGCCGCAGAAAGCTTCGATCTTCATGAGAAACAAACCTGAAAACCTGTTCAATCTCAACCCCGTGCTATCGGCGGCGGAGCGCGGCGGCTATGCAGTCGGATCGTTTTCGCCGCGCTATACGGCAATGATCAAGCCGGTGCTGCAAGGAGCACAGGCGCTGAACTCGCCGCTGATCGTGCAAATCTCGCAAAAGGAACTCACCCGCCACCAGATTCAGCCACGCGAATTCGCGGACGAGTTCTACCATCAGCTTAAGGCGCTGGCGATCAGCGTTCCGGTGGTGCTGCACCTCGACCATACCAAAGATTTCGCCGTTATTCAGGCGGCGATAGAAGCCGGTTTCACCTCGGTGATGATCGATGCTTCGGAGAAGCCGTTTCAGGAGAACGTCGACCTGTCGCGCGAGGTGGTCGATTACGCCCATCCGCTCGGCGTCTCGGTCGAGGCGGAACTGGGTCGGATCGGCACAACCGATTTCGTCGAGACGGAACACGACGAGGAACTCTATACCGTTCCCGAAGAGGCGCAGTTGTTCGTCAGCCAGACGGGGATCGACGCGCTGGCGGCGTCCGTCGGCACGGCGCACGGCGTCTACAGGGTGCGCCAGCCGAAAGTTGACCTCGCGCGGCTGGCAGCGATCCGGGCGCTGACGAGCGTCCACCTCGTTCTGCACGGCGGGTCGGGCGTGCCGGGTGCGATGATCGCCGGCGCGGTCGCCATCGCAGGTGGCGGCGTGAGCAAGGTCAACATCGCCACCGACCTCGAACTCGCGGCGCTGGCGACGTTGGGGCGCGATAAATTCATGACCAACGCCGAAATGACCGCGCTTCCTAAAGACACACGCGAACAGGCGCAGGCTTCGGTTAGGGGTGTGGTCGAAGACAAGATTCTGCATTTCCTGAACAGCGCAGAACGTGCGGCGGACTTTCACATTGAAAAAGGTTGACATGGATCAGGCGTTAATCGATACGGGCAGAGATGTTGCTGAACGGATTCTGATCGGGAATGGTGACGAACTCGGCATTTTGGGATCGAGTCAGGCATATCATCAGGTCTGGGCACGCGACAGTATGATCAGCGGACTGGGGTTATGGCTGTGCCAGAGTTCGGCAGGCGCAGCTATTCACCAGCGCTCGCTGGAGAGCCTGCGTCAGTTCCAAAGCCCGCTGGGGAAGATCGCGCACAATATCGGCTACACAGATGTGACTGATCCGGCGCTGGTGGCGTTCGGCGGCAGGCTGAGCGAGAACGGCAACCGGCGACTCGTCAAAGACACTACTCACGCGGGCTGCGTCGACAGCAATCTGTGGTACATCCTCGGTCACTACTATCACTACGTCCTCGGCAACAACAGCGATTATCTGCGCTCGGTCTGGTACAGCCTCGAACAAAGCCTGCTCTGGCTGCGCTATCAGGATTCGAACGAATGCGGACTGCTCGAAGTCCATGAGGCGATGGACTGGGCAGACCTGTTCTCGAACCACTACAACGTCCTCTACGACAACGTCCTGTATTGCGCTGTGTGGAAGGCGATGGGACAGATGGCGCAGGCGCTCAACCTGCCCGCTGAGGATTACTTCGCCAGTGCCGAGGACGTGCGCAGGAAGATCAATACGCTGCTGTGGGTTGGTCCCGAAGCGCCGACCGATTGGAACTGGATTCGCTCAGAGCGCATGGAATGGCTGTACCCGATCCAGCGCGTCGAAACGGAGCTGGTCGTGCGCCCATTCTACCTGCCTTACATGGGCTTCCGCGACTATGCCGACCGCTTCGACACGCTCGGCAATCTGCTGGCAATCCTGTTTGGCGTGGCGAACGCCGAGCAGAGCAACCAGATCCTTGACTACATTCATCGCTGCGGCTTGAACGAACCATACCCGGTATCCAGCCTGTACCCGGTGATCCATCCTGGCGACAAGGACTGGCGCGAGTTTTTCCGCGTGCGCAACCTGAACCAGCCGCACCACTATCACAACGGCGGCATCTGGGGCTTCATCGGCGGGTTCTACGTCGCCGCGCTGGTGCAGGCGGGGCGCATGGACGAAGCCGCCTATCAGCTCGACAAGCTGGCGCAGGCGAACAGGCTCGGTGTGCGCGACGAGTGGGAGTTCAACGAGTGGTTTCACGGCACGTCCGGGCGACCGATGGGCTTCGCCGGGCAGTCGTGGTCGGCGGCGATGTACCTGTACGCCCAGGATGCCGTGACAAACGGGCGCGTCAGCGTGTTCAACCAGGATGCAGGTTGGGAAATGAAGTGAAGTTAGCGCGTGGAACGCTGTCCGTAGGGGCACGTGCAACCTTCGGTTGCCTATATCGTGCCCCTACATGCAGCATCGAATTAGGCAGAATAATCATGCAGCAGTTGCTCGACAACCTGTTCTACTTCGAGGACACCTGTAACGTCTACGTGATCCGTTCCGGCGACAGCGCCGTGCTGGTCGATTTCGGGTCGGGCGATGTGCTCGACCACCTCGACGAGATCGGCGTGGCGCGCGTCACCGACGTTATGATCACGCATCACCACCGCGACCAGTGTCAGGGGTTGGCGCGGGCGGTCGAGATGGGTATCCACATCTACGTGCCGCACACCGAGCAGGACCTGTTCCAGTTCGCCAATGAGCACTGGCAGGCGCGCGAAATCCTGAACAACTACAACATGCGGCAGGATCGCTTCTCGCTGCTGGAATCGGTCGCTATTGACGGCACGCTGCAAGATTACGAGGTGCGCCAGTTCGGTGACCATACCTTCACAGTCGTGCCGACGCCGGGGCATACCATCGGCTCGCTGACGCTGATGAGCGAAATCGACGGCACGCGCTGCGCCTTCGCCGGTGACTTGATCGCCGCGCCGGGGCAGGTGTGGAGCCTCGCCGCGACCCAGTGGACGTACAACGGCGCGGAGGGCGCGGCGGCGAGCGTCCCCTCGCTGCTCGATCTGAAGGAACGCCAGCCCGATCTGCTGCTGCCGTCGCACGGCGAAGTGATGGACGACCCCGCTCCGGCGATTGACCTGCTGGTCGAGCGTCTCTGGCAGCTTTTGCAGCTTCGCCGCCAGAATCTGCGTATCTTCGAACTGCGCGACAAGCCCTACGAGCCGATCACGCCGCATCTGCTGCGTCACCGTGCGTCGATGGCGAATACCTACGTCGTCCTGTCCGAAAGCGGCAAAGCGCTGCTGATCGACTTCGGCTACGACTTCATGACCGGCTTCACGGCAGGCTACGACCGCGCCTCGCGCCGCCCCTGGCTGTACACAATCCCGGCGCTCAAGCGGCAGTTCGGCATCGACCAGATCGACGTGGTGCTGCCAACCCACTTTCACGACGATCACGTCGCGGGCATCAACCTGCTGCGCCGTGTCGAGGGCACTAAGGTCTGGGCGGCGGATTTGTTCGCGGACATCCTCGAACACCCGACCGATTACGACCTGCCCTGCCTGTGGTACGATCCGATCCCGGTCGACAAAGCGCTGCCGCTGGAGACGCCGATCCAGTGGGAGGAGTACACCTTCACGCTCTACGCCCTACCCGGTCACACGCGCTACGCGGTCGCCATCGCCTTCGAGGTCGACGGCAAGCGCATTCTGGCGACGGGCGATCAGTACCAGGGCGATGCGGGCTTGGAACTCAACTACGTCTACCCGAACCGCTTCCAGGCAGCCGATTACATTAAGAGCGCGGCGCTCTACGCGCGGCTCAAGCCGGACATCATCCTCACGGGTCACTGGATGCCGCTGCACGTCCCGCCGGACTACTTCGGCAAGCTGGCGATGATGGGCGGCGAACTCGAACGCCTGCATCGTGAACTGCTGGCGGAGAAATTCGACCTCGGCGAAGAAGGCTTTTTAGCTCGGATCATGCCGTATCAGGTGAACGTACCACGCGGCGAAGCGTTCACGGTGCGCGTCGAGGTGCGCAACCCGTTCCGCGCCGACGCCGAAGCCACGATCAAGCTGGTCGTGCCGGAAGGCTGGCACGTCACGGGTGGAGATACGCAGACGATGAAACTCGGCACGCCTGAAACGACTCTCGCCTACTTCGAGGTCTTACCGCTCGCGGAGACGGCGGAGCGGCGGGCACGCATCGGCGCGGACGTGACCATCAACGGGCAGCGCTTCGGCGAACAGGCGGAGGCGCTGGTCACAACGACATAGCAGCGAACAGCGAGGTTATGCACCACACATTTTTGGAGAACTCATGAAGCAGAAGAAACTGCACATGATCGGCAATGCCCACATCGACCCGGTGTGGCTGTGGCAGTGGCAGGAAGGCTTTCACGAAGTCAAGGCGACCTTCCGCTCGGCGCTCGACCGCATGAAGGAGTACGACGACTTCAAGTTCGTGGCGAGTTCGGCGGTGTTCTATAGCTGGGTCGAAAACAGCGATCCGGCAATGTTCGCCGAGATTCAGCAGCGCGTGGCGGAAGGGCGCTGGCAGGTCGTCGGCGGCTGGTGGATCGAGCCGGACTGCAACATCCCCAGCGGCGAAGCCTTCGTCCGTCATGGGCTGTACGGTCAGCGCTACTTCCAGCAGAAGTTTGGCACGACCGCCCGCGTCGGCTTCAACGTCGACAGCTTCGGTCACGCCGGGACGCTGCCGCAGATTCTCAAGAAGAGCGGCATCTCCTACTACAACTTCCTCCGCCCGATGCCGCACGAGAAAGGGATGCCGTCGCGCCTGTTCTGGTGGGAAGCCGACGATGGATCGCGGGTTTTGACCTACCGCATCCCCTTTGAGTACCTGTCGTGGGGCAAAGAAATCAGCGAACACATCGCCCGCTGCACCCACGAGATCAAAGCGCCCTACGACGAAGGGATGTGCTTCTACGGTGTCGGCAATCACGGCGGCGGACCGACGAAGGCGAACCTTGACAGCATTCACAACCTCAACGGGCGTGACGCCCTGCCCGAACTGCTGCTGAGCACGCCCGAAGCCTTCTTCGACTCGGTGGCAGGCAAGGATTTGCCGATCCCAGTCGTCCACAGCGACCTGCAAAATCACGCCGTCGGCTGCTACGCGGCGCATTCGGGGATCAAGCAGTGGAACCGCAAAGC
>JADLHH010000002.1 GCA_020848855.1 Anaerolineae bacterium
ATTGACGTGCAGCAGCACGGTGCAGGTGCTGTCGAAGTCATCTTCCGACGCGCCGACGGTGCGCTCGGCTCTCAGCTCCTGTATCGGCAGGATGAACCCTTGCTTGAAATCGTCACGGGAGAGCGCCGCTGGGCGTTCACCGCCGACGGGGCGCTGTTGCGCCTGGTCTCCGAAGCCTATCGCATCCAGCTTGCCCATCTCTTCGATCCCCTGCTCGCGGTTCACACCTCGATGATCGAGCCTCTGCCCCACCAGATCACCGCCGTCTACGACGAGATGCTCACGCGCCAGCCGCTGCGCTATCTGCTGGCGGACGATCCGGGCGCAGGCAAGACGATCATGGCTGGGCTGCTGATCCGCGAACTGCTCGTGCGTGGTGACGTCCGCCGCTGCCTGATCTGCGCCCCGGGCAATCTCACCGAACAATGGCAGGACGAGCTGTGGACCAAATTCCAGCTCGACTTCAAAATCCTCAGCCGGGAAATGGTCGAGACGACTCGCAGTGGCAACCCCTTCGCCGATACCGATCAGCTCATTGTCCGCCTGGACCAGGTCAGCCGCAGTGAAGACCTGCAGGCTCGCCTGCAATCGTCGGACTGGGATCTGGTGGTCTGCGACGAGGCGCACAAGATGTCCGCTTCGTTCTTCGGCGGCGACCTCAGAGAGACGAAGCGTTACAAGCTCGGCCGGCTGCTCGGCAACATCACGCGCCATTTCCTGCTGATGACGGCGACACCACACAACGGCAAGGAGGAGGACTTTCAGTTGTTCCTCGCCCTGCTCGATGCGGACCGCTTCGAGGGACGTTTCCGCGACGGGGTACATCAGGTCGATGTCTCGGATCTGATGCGGCGTATGGTCAAGGAAAAGCTGCTGAAATTCGACGGCAAGCCGCTCTTCCCGGAACGTCGCGCCTACACCGTCAATTACACGCTCTCGCCCGAAGAAGCCACCCTTTACGACCACGTGACCGCTTATGTCCGTGAGGAGTTCAACCGCGCCGAGCAGCTCGAGAGCGACGGTCGCAAAGGAACGATCGGCTTTGCACTGACCGTCCTCCAGCGCCGCCTGGCGTCATCCCCGGAAGCGATCTACCAGTCGCTGCGGCGACGACGAGAGCGGCTCGAGAAACGCCTCAAAGAGGCACCGCAGTCGCGTCAGACCGCCCTGTCCGCCGACAACTTCACGATCACAGAGGAAGACTGGGACGACCTCGACGACGCGCCGGAGAGCGAAATCGAGCAGCTGGAAGCCGAACTGGTGGACAGCGCCACCGCCGCCCGGACGATAGCCGAACTGGAACTGGAAATCGCCAGCCTTCGCACCCTGGAGCAGCAGGCGCTGAGACTACGGCGCAGCGGCACGGACCGGAAATGGAATGAGCTGCTGCACCTGCTGCAAGAGACCCCTCAGATGCAGGACCCGATCAGCGGACGGCACAAACTGGTGATCTTCACTGAGCACCGTGACACGCTGACGTATCTCCTGGAGCGGCTGACCACCCTGCTGGGACGCGAAGAACCGATCGTGTGTATCCACGGCGGGCTGCACCGCGATGAACGCCGCCAGGTCGAGGACCAGTTCCGCAACAACCCCGACGTGTTCATCCTGCTGGCGACTGATGCCGCTGGTGAAGGCATCAACCTCCAGCGCGCCCATCTGATGGTCAACTACGACCTGCCGTGGAATCCCAATCGTCTGGAACAGCGTTTCGGACGGATTCACCGCATTGGCCAGACGGAAGTCTGCCACCTGTGGAATCTGGTCGCCGGAGAAACCCGTGAGGGGCACGTCTACCAGCGACTGCTGCGGAAACTCGAAGCCGAGCGCCATGCTCTGGACGGTCAAGTCTTTGACGTGCTGGGCAAGCTGTTTCAGGAGACGCCGCTGCGAAAGCTGCTGGTCGAAGCGGTACTGTACGGCGACAGTCCCGAAGCCCGTGCCCGGCTGGAGCAGGCTGTTGATAATGCCGTCGACCGCGAACGGGTACGTGATCTGCTCGAAGAACAATCGCTGGTGCAGACCAGCATGGCGATCGGCGACATCCTGCGTGTCCGCGAGGACATGGAACGCGCGGCGGCCCGGCGCTTACAGCCCTACTACATTAAAGCGTTCTTCCTTCAAGCCTTTGAACACTTGGGCGGGACGCTTTACGAGCGCGAAGGTGGCCGCTACACCATCAACAACGTCCCGGCGATCATCCGCAGCTGGGCGAAGGAACGCGGACTGGGCGCGATTTCGACCAAGTACGAACGCATCTGCTTCGAAAAGGCGCGGATCCACGTACCCGAGAAGCCGCCCGCCGCGTTCGTCTGCCCCGGTCATCCCCTGCTCAACGCCACCATCGGACTGCTGCTTGAACGCGAGCGGACCGCGCTCCAGCAGGGCGCGATCCTGATCGACGACACCGATCCGGGCGATCAGCCACGAGCGCTGTTCTACCTGGAGCAGGCGCTTCAGGACTCGACGCCGACCGTAACCGGTGAGCGCCGGGTGATTTCACGCGAGGTGCACTTCGTCGAGATTGACGCAGAGCGAGCCATTCGCACCGGCGGCGGCGCACCCTATCTGGATTACCATCCGGCGACAGCCGAGGAACGTTCCGCGCTGCAGGCGATCCTGGAGGAAGACTGGCTCAAGGGCGAGAACCTCGAACGCTGCGCCAGCGCCTATGCGATTGAGCAGCTCGTGCCGAAGCATCTGGAGCGAGTACGCCAGCGCCGCTTGGAATTGATCGACAAGATCGAGGCGGCGGTGCAGGAGCGCCTGACCAAAGAGATCAACTACTGGGACTTCCGCGCCGCCGAGCTGCGGACGCAGGAACAGGCGGGCAAGCCCAACTTCAAGCTCAACTCGGCGCGAGCGCAGGAACGCGCTGACCGGCTCTCCGGGCGGCTTAAGCAGCGCAAAGCTCAGCTTGAGCAGGAGCGGCAGATTTCGGCGGCGTCTCCCGTCATCATTGGCGGCGCGTTGGTCGTCCCGATTGGGCTGCTGCTCGGTGACAAAACGCCTCCGGAAATCCTCGACACCCGCATCACCGAGCGGATCGCCATGAAAGCGGTAATGGACATCGAGATCGCGCTTGGCAATGACCCACGTGACGTGAGCGCCGACAAGCTTGGCTGCGACATTCAGAGCCGTGATCGGCAAAGCGGACGGCTGCGCTTCATCGAAGTCAAAGGGCGGCGAGCAGGTGCAGCAACCGTCACCGTCACCCGCAACGAGATTCTGACCGCCTTCAACACACAGGAGCAGTTCATCCTCGCGCTGGTCGAGATCGATGGGCATCATGTCCGACCGCCGCGCTACGTCCGTCAGCCTTTCTCGCGCGAGCCGGAGACCAATGTCACGAGTGTGAACTATAATTTACATGATCTACTGGCAATGAGTGAGGAGCCATACTGATGGCTGTACAGTTAAGTATCCCGTTTGAGACGTTGGTGGAATTAGTCGAGCAGCTTCCCTCCGATCAGCAGCAGGCGCTGCTGATCCACCTGCTGGACAAGACGAAGAATCGTCCGACTTCAGCGGCGGACAAGAAGGCGCTGTTGGAGTCGATGATGGTTGACCTCGGCGCGGTTTCACCGGAATATTCTGACCGCCGCGACGACTGGTACGGTGATGACGGGCGATAGGGCGTTTCTGGACACCAACATTCTGCTGCGGGCGACCATCCGCCGATTTCCCCAGCATGAGCAGGTGAAGCGGCTGGTCAGCGAGCAGATTGACGCGGGTGTGGAACTCTGGATCAGTCGCCAAGTGATTCGGGAGTACCTCCAGCAGGCGACTCGCCCACAGGTGTTCATGAATCCGATGACGATTGAGCAGGTTGAGCCGCAAGTTATCGCCATGCACCGGTTGTTCAGGATCGCGGACGAGACGGAAGCCGTCACCACCCAACTACTGGCGCTGCTCAAAAGCTACTCGACCGGCGGTAAGCAGGTGCATGACGCCAACATCGTCGCTACCATGCTGGTCAGCGAGATCGACACGCTGCTGACGCTCAACCTTGCCGATTTCAGGCGCTTTGCTGACAAAATCAAGCTTGTCTCACTGGAAGAAGAGAATCCGTGACCTATCGCAAGAAACTGATCGAAGTGGCGCTGCCGCTCGAAGCCATCAACCAAGCCAGTGCCCGCGAGAAATCCATCCGGCACGGACACCCCTCGACGCTGCACCTGTGGTGGGCGCGGCGACCGCTCGCCGCCGCCCGCGCCGTGATCTTCGCGTCGCTGGTCGATGATCCCGACAGCCCGGACGCCCTGCCCGCCTTCGTCGAGGCGTGCAAGGCGCTGCCGAAGGGCGCGAACGCCACCATCGAGGACACGCCGCGAATGCGCCTGTTCGACTTCATCGAGCGGTTGGTGACGTGGGAGGCGACGACAGACGAAGCCATCCTCAGCCAGGCGCGCGAGCTGATCCAGATTGCGACCGAAGGCAATCCCCCTCCCCTGCTCGACCCGTTCGCGGGGGGCGGCAGCATCCCGCTGGAGGCGCAGCGGCTCGGACTGGAAGCCCACGCCAGCGACCTGAACCCGGTCGCCGTAATGATCAACAAGGCACAGATCGAAATCCCGCCGCGCTTCGGCAACATGCCACCTGTGAACCCCCGCGACCGCGCAAAACTGGCGAGCAGCGCGGGCTGGAAAGGCGCTGCCGGGTTAGCTGCCGACACTCGCTACTACGGCGAGTGGATGCGAGAGAAAGCGTGGGAGCGTATCGGTCACCTGTACCCAACGTATAACGGTGAGATAGTAATCGCCTGGGTTTGGGCGCGCACGGTAAAAAGTCCCAACCCAGCAGTAAATGTGCATGTGCCTCTGGTACGCTCATTTGAACTGAGCAAGAAGAAAGGGCGTCGAGCATGGATCGAGCCAATTGTTGAGACGGCAAATAACGACAGTTCCAGCCACCGCATTCACTATGTAGTGCATCACGAACAGGACGGCGATACACCACCTGCAAAGGATGAAGGTACAGTTAATCGCAGGGGTGGGCATTGTATCGTGACAGGCGTCCCAATTCCTTTGGATTACATCCGTACCGAAGCTAAAGCCGGACGTATGGGCGCGCAGATGATAGGTATTGTCACTGAAGGCAAAAATGGGAGGAACTATGGTTCCCCCATATCAGAACATGAGCTTGCTGCTAATACACCGATTCCCGATGAAATACCTAATACTCCTTTACCGGAAAAGGCTCTAAGTTTCCGTGTACAAGCTTACGGAATGGGTGAGCATTACAAGCTCTTCACTCCCCGCCAACTGATCGCATTAGCGACTTTTAGCGACCTAGTAGTTGAAGTACGTGAACAAGTCTATCTGGATGCGCTGGCAGCAGGAATGCCCGATAATAACATTCCCCTGTGCGATGGCGGGCGCGGCGCGCGTGCCTATGCAGAAGCGGTCAGTGTCTATCTGTCGTTCGCCGTTAATCGCCTTGTTGAAAAAGAAAATTCTCTCTCAAGTTGGCAAAACACCGCGGACAAAGTCCGCGGTGTTTTCGCGCGCCAGTCTTTAGCTATGGTTTGGGATTATGCTGAGGTCAATCCCTTTTCTGGTTCAAGTGGGAATTTTGGCGATGCAGTTGAATGGGTTGCGGAAGCGACCGAATCGATTTTGTGGGATTTTGAGAATATTTCGCATAGTTTAACGAGAGTAAAACAAACCGATGCCGCGAACGGCATTTTGGAGTCGCACGTCCGCGTCATTTCGACCGACCCACCCTACTACGACAACATCGGCTACGCGGATTTATCGGACTTCTTCTACGTTTGGTCACGACGGATGATCCGCGAGGTCTACCCGGACATATTCGCCACAA
>JADLHH010000003.1 GCA_020848855.1 Anaerolineae bacterium
AGCCAAGTCGTTCTTCCGCGTCGTCTACTTCCTGCCCTACATCATGCCGTTCGTCGCCACGTCGATTGTCTTCAACCTGATCTTCTCGTTCCGCCCGTCGTCGCTGGCGAACAACGTTATCCAGTTCTTCGGCGTCCCGCCGCAAAAATGGATCACCGAGCCAACCGGCGTTTTCACGCTGATCTTCGGTCCGCAGGTTCCTGAATTCCTGACCGGACCGAGCCTCGCGCTGATCGTGATCATGCTGTATACAACCTGGACGTATATCGGCTATGACGCCGTCGTATTTCTGGCGGGGCTGGGCAATATCTCGCCGGAGCTTTACGTGGCGGCGCGCATCGACGGCGCGACCGGCTGGTCGATCTTCCGCCATATCACGCTGCCGCTGCTTTCGCCGACGACGTTTTTCCTTTCGCTGATCGCCGTGATCGGCACATTCCAGGCGTTCACGCAAATCTGGATCATGCGGACGCCGGCGTCGCAGCGCTCGGTCGATACGCTCGGTGTCCACATCTTCGAGACTGTGCGTAATACCGACCCGAATATGGGCTACGGTTCGGCGATGGCGTTCGTGCTGTTCGGCGTCATCCTGCTGTTGACCGTCTTCCAGAACCGGATTATGGGCAGCAAGGTGTTCTATGGCTGATACCACCATGACGACCCGCGAGAACACGACCCGCCAGCGTGTGCCGGTCAACTGGGGCAAGGTATTCACTTACACCGTCCTCATCATCGGTGTGGCGCTGATGGTGTTTCCGTTCCTGTGGATGCTGAGCGCGTCGCTGATGAGCCTGTCGGAGATCACGTTCGGCAAGCTGCTGCCCAGCCAACTGATTTTCGACAATTACCGCGAAGCGTGGATTCGCGCCAACTTCGGGCAGTTCATGTGGAACAGCATCCGCATCACCGGCATCACACTCACGGGGCAGCTTCTGTTCTGCATCCCGGCGGCGTATGCCTTTGCCCAGATGCGCTTTGTCGGGCGCAACGTAATCTTCACGATGATGCTGGCGACAATCATGATCCCGGAAGTCGCGCGATTTATCCCGAACTATCTGAGCGTGATCTGGCTGGGTCGGCTCAGTGATGCCCTGATCGGCATCCCGTGGTTCAACAACTGGCCCTCGCTGACGATCCCGTTCATGGCGACGCCGTTCACGATCTTCCTGCTGCGCCAGTTCTTCATGCAGATTCCCGAAGACCTGTGGGACGCCGCCCGCATCGACGGCGCGGGGCATTTCCGCTATCTGCGCTCAGTGGTCGTGCCGCTTTCAAAAGCGCCGATCATGACTTCGATCACATTCGGCTTCATCGGCTCATGGAACGCGCTGCTGTGGCCCCTGCTGCTGACACAGACCGACGACTGGCGTCCGGTCGCGGTCGGCTTGACCAAATTCGTGCAGAACGACGCGCCGACCGCGCTCAATCTGCAGATGGCAGCCGCCGTGATGATGATCCTGCCGATTCTCATTCTGTACTTTTTCACTCAGCGGCAGTTCACCGAAGGGATCGCGGCGAGCGGGTTGAAGGGGTAGAACCGGACACGCGCGCTTACACCACGTGCTCTATCTCTCGACCGTCACAGCCCCTTACACCAACCTGCCACCCGGCGCGACTTTCCGTTCGGCATCCTGCGCTATGGCTACGAAGGTGGTCAGCCGATTAACCATCCTCTGAAAGCCGCCACGACGCGAGCAGCCCACTCCCCGGTCGTTCAACGACGTTTTTGTGACATCGTTCAGTCCCAAACATGACCTTTTCAACTACACCTGACTGATGAATGACTGTATGGTGTAGGTAAATAAAGTTGTTTAAGGAAAGCCCATTACGGATGACACGAGGCACAATACATATCGACCAGGAACGGTGCAAAGGCTGCGAACTCTGCACCACCGTTTGTCCCCAGCAGATCATCGCTATCGACACAAGCAGGCTGAACAGCAAAGGGTTTCATCCCGCCCGACTGATTGAGGACGGATGTACCGGATGCGCTGTCTGCGCCATCATCTGCCCGGATGTCTGCATCACCGTGTACCGCGAAGCACGTCGCGCCGTCCCAGCAGTGTGAGGAGACGAACCATGCCGAAAGAACTGCTCAAAGGCAATGTCGCCATCGCCGAAACGGCGGTGCGCTGTGGACTGGAAGCTTATTTTGGCTATCCGATCACGCCTCAGACTGAACTCCTCGAACACCTCTCGGTGCGGATGCCGGAATTGGGGCGTGTCTTCCTTCAGGCGGAGAGCGAAGTCGCCGCCATCAACATGGTGTACGGGGCTGCCTGCACCGGCGCGCGGGTGATGACCTCGTCGTCCAGCCCGGGTTTCAGCCTGATGCAGGAAGGCTTATCGTACATCGCCGGGTCTGAGGTTCCATGTGTCATCGTGGACATGATGCGCGGCGGACCGGGCTTAGGCAACATTCTGCCGGCGCAGGGCGATTACTTCCAGGTGACGCGCTCCGCCGGGCACGGGGATGACCGCCCGATGGTGCTCGCGCCCGCTTCGGTGCAGGAAGCCATCGATTTTACGGCGCTGGCGTTTGAACTCGCCGAGCGCTATCGCCACATCGTCATCATCGCCGCGGACGGTCAGATCGGGCAGATGATGGAGCCGGCGGAACTGCCGCCCATGCGCCCGGTGCAGACCGAACGTCCCGCCTGGGCGCTAACGGGCGCCACCGGACGGTCAAAGAACGTGATCGCGTCGGTCTATTTTCAAGCCGAAACAGAAGAAGCCTTCAACCGGACGATTCAGGCTCGGCTGCAAGTCATTCGCGAACGCGAGCCACGCTGGGTCGAATATGCGACCGACGACGCCGATCTGCTGGTGATCGGTTTCGGCACGGCGGGTCGCATCGCCCGAAGCGCGGTCGAACAGGCGCGCACCCAGGGGCTGCGGGTCGGCTTGTTACGCCCGCAAACACTGATGCCGTTTCCCGAAACACGGATCGCTCAACTGGCGGACACGGTTCAAGGATGCCTGGTGGTGGAGATGAACGCCGGACAGATGCTCGATGACGTGCGCCTTGCCGTCGCCGGGCGTGTCCCGGTCGGATTTTATGGACGAATGGGGGGAGCCATCCCCACTCCTGACGAGATCCTCCGTGCCATCGAAGAGACTTGCCCGGCGGTGTCGCATCCACAGGGAGTGTTTGAATGATCGATGCTCTGGAAATGGAACTGGTCTACAGGACGCCGGCAGCGCTGACGGAGTGCCCGACGCACTACTGCCCCGGCTGCACGCATGGCGTCGCGCATCGGCTGCTCGCCGAATGCCTGGACGAACTGAATCTCCGGGAGCGCACGATCCTGGTTGCGCCGGTGGGCTGTTCGGTGTTTGCCTATAACTACATCGATGTGGACAGTTGTGTCGCCGCTCACGGGCGTGCCCCGGCGATGGCGACCGGCATCAAGCGCCTGCGACCGGATGACGTCGTGGTGACATATCAGGGAGACGGCGACCTGGTCTCGATTGGCGCTGCCGAGATACTGCACGCCGCCGCACGAGGCGAAAACATCACGACCATATTCCTGAACAATGCCATCTACGGGATGACCGGTGGGCAGATGGCGCCGACGACGCTCGCCGGGCAGCGAACCACCTCGTCGCCCAACGGACGCGACGTTCAGCGGACAGGCTACCCGATTCGGATGAGTGAATTACTGTCGAATCTGGATGGCGCTGCCTACATCGTCCGGCGCTCGCTGCACGACGTGCGCCACATCCGCCAGGCTAAGAAGGCGATTCGGACTGCGCTGCGCGTCCAGCTTGAGGGGCTGGGCTTCAGCATGGTGGAACTGCTCTCAAGCTGCCCGACCAACTGGGGGATGACGCCGCCGCAGGCGATGGAGTGGATTGAAGCCGAAATGCTGCCGGTCTACCCGGTCGGCGATTACAAAGTGGTGGATGCCGCGCAGGCACTGGAAAAGCGGGCACCGGAAAAATGAGCCGATTAACATGATATTCGAGGATGTGGTGGTCTCAGGTTCGGGTGGACAGGGAGTCATGTTCGCCGGGCAACTGCTGGCTTATGCCGCGATGGACGAAGGGCTGGAAGTGACCTGGATTCCATCATACGGACCGGAAATGCGTGGCGGCACGGCACACTGCTACGTCGTCATCAGCGACCACCCGATCGGGTCGCCGCTGGTGCAAAATCCAAAGCTTGCCCTCGTCTTCAACGAGCCATCGTTTGCGAAATACGAGCCGCTGGTCGCACCGGGGGGTGTGCTGGTGATCAACCAGTCGATCATCGCTCACGCTAGCCAGCGCCATGATATTGCCGTGCTACCCGTCCCGGCGAGCGAGATCGCCGGCGGGTGCGGCAGCCTGCGGGTCATCAACATGGTGCTGCTCGGCGCGGCGCTGGCGGTGCGACCGATTCTGCCTTTCGGCGCGGTTCGCCGGGCGCTGGAGCAGCATTTGCCGGAGAAGCACCGGAATCTGCTGGCGCTCAATCTTGAAGCACTTGAACGCGGCGCAGACTGCACCAGAGGCAGCGCCGGGCGTATGGCGGACGGTCGGCAGCCGCGAATAGAACCATCGGGCATCGTCTAGAGCGCGTTGCGAGCGGGTTGAGGGGGTAGTTGACTCGTCAGGATTCGTGTGACAGCCCGCCAGGGAGCGCCGCTTTCCTCAAAATCGACCTGTTGCGACGAAACGAGTGCCTCCTGCTGAAGCCACTTCGTACCGATTCAGTCTTCCAACGGCTGCAATGACTGAAGCAGCGTGCTGAGCGAAGTTTCTGCCAGCGCGATGCTCTCGTCGGCAGCGCCGTAGTACAGGCGAAGGTTATCCCCTTCGGCGACTACGCCGCAGGTGAAGACGACGTTCTTGTAGAACCCCTGCGTCTCGTATGGCTGTTCCGCCTCAAGAATCGGCTGTGTGCTCTGTGCGATGATCCGTTCCGGGGCGTCGAGCGCGGTCAGAAACGCGCTGAGGGTGTAGCGATCCTGCGCATCGGCGGCGTGATAAATGGACAGCCACCCCTGTTCAGTTTTAATCGGAGGCGCGCCGCCGCCAACCCGGCTCCTGCCCGACGGCGCTTCCAGCACGAGGCGCAGATCGCCCCAGTGAATCAGATCGGGCGAGGTCGCCATCCAGATATTCATGCGTCCGAGCATCCCCGGCATGGGGCGGTGGTAGCAGACGTACTGCCCGCCAATGCGCTCCGGGAACAGGGTCACGTCGCGGTTCGACGGAGCGAAGATCAGCCCGTGCCGCTCGATGCTGACGAAGTCGTGCGTGGAGACCAGCGCCGTCGCAATTCCGGTGCGGCTGACCGCCGTGTAGTTGATGTAGTAGCGGTCACCGATCTGGGTGATGCGCGGGTCTTCGATGCCATATGACTCGTAGGGCGGCGCGCCCTGCATCCAGGGCTGATCGTCCACGCTGAAATGCACGCCGTCGACGCTGCGCGCCAGCCGAAAATGGCTGATGCTGGTCAGCAGCAGGTCGCCGGTTTGCTTATGCTCGATTTTGCGCGGGTCGTGCGTGTCGTAGTCCGGGTCGTCGCGCTGGATAGCCGTAATCGTCAGCACGCCGTTTTCGTCCAGATGTGGGCAGAAGATCGTGCCATCCGAATGATTAATCGGGCGTTCTGCCACGCGCATCAGGAGCAGGGTTTGACCGTTGAAGGTCGTGACCCCGGCATTGAACGTGCCGATGATCTCGAAGTCCGGGCGCGACGGCTTCACGTCGTGCGGGGAAATCAGCGGGTTGTTGGGGTGGCGAAGGAACATGCTCAATCTCCCACAGTCGTGAATAGGACGCCGGGCGGCAGCGTCAGGGTTTGTCCGTCGCTCAAGGTCAAGGCGTGGTCGTGCGCCGCAGAATTATACAGCAGACACCGGCGTTTCGAAGGGATACGCCGCAGCTCAGCACAGGGGATTTCGAGGCACAGGCAGAGAATATCGGGATCATCGGTGGAAGCCAGCGCGTCGAACAGCAGCGCGCTCCAGAAAACCTCACCCGCGCCGTAAAGCTCTTTCCCCAGCTTGGCGGTGTGCCGGAATTCTGCCGTCTCCAAATCCTCGTAAGGAATGTACGGGCACGGACCGCGCCGCAGGTGTTCCGGCAGATACGGGTCGAAGAAGGCGTAATTATGCTGGCGCTGCAAATTG
>JADLHH010000004.1 GCA_020848855.1 Anaerolineae bacterium
GACGCTATATCCGCCGCTAATCCCGTTCCAGCGCCGCCCGATCCCATACCGCCAGCGACGCGCCTGCCTCGTATGTCGATTGCAGAAACGCCAGCACATCCGCTTCCGGCGTCGGTGAGCGGCGAACCGCTTCGTAAGGCAGCAGATACTCGCCGAGCGTCGTGCTGTAAAACGCTGCGTCCGGCTGCACGACCGCGTCCCGGTAGCCGCCCGGTTCCGGCGTGTGATAGGCGTAAAAGGCGGCATCCTGCCCCGCACCACCTGCCCAGAACCCGGCGCTGCTCACCTCATGCGAATAGGCGTCGCGCATGATCGCCGCCAGTTCCGGCGCCCATTCGCGCGCCGGCGCGGGTCGCCCGCTGAAGCGCGTCGAGGCGATATCGAACCCGCCCCAGAAGAAATGCACCGGGCTGTGCTTGCCGATAAACCGCCCCCGGAATTCCTTCAGCACCCGGTCGCTGAACGTCAGCGCCTGCCAGAAGCGGTTGGCGTAATCGGCATCATAGCTGGCGTGCGTCGTGTCCTGATCGAACGGGATCGGATCGGCGATTTCGACCGGGACGGGATAAATCGTCACGTCGATGCCGAGCGACCTCAGCGCCGCCATGAACGCGGCGTAGAAATCCGCCACCGAGCGCGGCGCGAGCGGGATCGTCCGGGTCGCACCGGCGCTGGTGCGGATCAGCAGCATGTGGTCGATGAAGTCGAACTCCACGTCGAACACCCCGTCCAGATACGGGATCGGCGAAGTCGTCAGCCCTCGCGCCGACAGGTACAGCGGCACTTCCCACCAGTGATTGACGTGCGGCGAGAGTTCCAACCGCACCTTGCCGACGATCTGCGTCCACATGTGCAACGTCGCATACGTATCTTTCCACGCCTCGTAAGGCAGTTCCGGTAAACGCATCCTCATCACCAATACTCGCTAATCACCCGGCGTCTTATCTCAGTCCTCAGTCCTTTTTCCTCAGCCCTAATTCCGCAGCGGCTTGTTGGTTTGCAGCATGTGGCTGATGCGATCCAGCGTCCTGGGCGTCTGCACCAGCTCCATGAACGCCGCGCGCTCCAGGTCGAGGAACACCTGCTCGTCCAGCCAGCCCGGCTCGCTCACCGCGCCGCCCGTGATCACATAAGCCAGCTTACGGGCGATCAGCGAGTCGTGTTCGCTGGCGTAGCCGCCCTCGATAAAGCCCTGAATGCCCAGCAGCAGCGCACCGTAGGCGTCGCGCCCGGCGGCGTAGACCTTGCCGGCAGGCGTCGGCGTGACGTTCGCCGCCAGGTGCAGGGCTTCGCGCCTGGCTTCGCCCAGCAGGTGATCGCGGTTCAGCACGATTCGGTCGCACGCCGTCAGGATGCCCATCTCGCGCGCCTGTTTGGCGCTCTCGCTCACCTTCGCCAGCGCGATCTGCTCGAACACCCGCTGCAGGTGCGGCAGCGGGTCGCCGTTCGGGTGCGATTCCATCACCGGGTTGACGACGCGGCGCACCATCTCCTTGCAGCCGCCCCACCCCGGAATGATGCCTACGCCAACCTCGACCAGCCCGACGTAAAGCTCGGCGTGCGCGACGATGCGCGACCCCGCCATCGTGATCTCCGCGCCGCCGCCCAGCGCCATGTTGTGCGGCGCGACCACTACCGGCTTGGGCGCGTGGCGCAGCGCCATGAACACGTCCTGTCCCTGCCTGATCATGCTCTCAAGCTGGTCAAGCTGCCCGCTTTGCACCGCCAGCGCCATCATGAACAGGTTCGCGCCCACGCAGAAGCGTTCGGCGTCGTTGCCAATCACCAGCGCGTCGAAATCCGTATCGAGCAGGTCGAGCGCCTTGACGATCATTTCCATCACGTCGGCGTCGATGGCGTTCGCCGGGCTGTGGAATTCCAGCAGCCCCACGCCGTCGCCCATGTCGTGGACGCTCGCGCCGGCGTTGCGGGCGACTTCCCGGTTCCCGGCGCGCAGCGCCGCCACCTTGATCTCGCGGGCATCGGTCTGAAGCGGCACGTATGCGCCTTGCTGCGGACTGTAGTAGCCGATCTTCTGCCCGGCGGCGTCGTACTGGTAGAACGTGCCGATGCCCTTGTCGAGCATCAGCTTAACCCACTCGGCGACCGGGTAGCCCGCTGCTTCGAACTTCGGCACGGTCTCGCCAACACCAATCGCATCCCAGATTTCGAACGGACCCAGTTCGTGGGCGAAGCCCCACTTCTGCGCGTTATCGACGTTGACCAGCGTCTCGGTGATCTCCGGCACGCGGTTCGAGGCGTACGCCAGCAGGAAGGCGTGATGATGCCACAGCAGTTGGGCGGCGCGGTCGTCCTCGTTGATCAGCAGCCGGATGCGCTCGCCGGTATTTTCGACTTTGCGATACTTGCCGACGCTGTCGAAACGCGGCTTGCCCGGCGGCAGGTATTCGAACGTCTTGAAGTCGAGCGAGTAAAAATCCTTGCCGCCGTCCGGCGTTCGCATCATCTTGTAGAAGCCTTGCCCGCTCTTGTTGCCCAGCCAGCCGTTGGCGATCAGCCTGTCGAACAGCGCCGTCGTGCCGGGATGTTCCAGCACCGTCCGCGCCGGGTCGTTGGGGATCGCCGGGTACAGGTTGCGGGCAACGTGGACGGCGATGTCGATGCCGACCAGATCGTTCAGGCGGAAGGTTGCCGTCTTGGGGCGACCGATCAGCGGACCGGTCAGCGAATCCACTTCCTCGACCGTGAAGTCGTTGTCGAGCGCGTAGTTGATCATCTGCATCCCGCTCATGCTCATGAAGCGGTTGCCGATGAAGTTCGGCTCGTCTTTGGCGATGACAACGCCCTTGCCCAGCGTTTTGGTCGCGTATTCGGTGATGAACGCAACGATTTCCGGGTCGGTGTTGGGGTGCGGGATAACTTCCAGCAGGTGCAGGTAGCGCGGCGGGTTGAAGAAGTGCGTGCCCAGAAACCGGCGGCTGAAGTCGTCGCCCAGCCCTTCGGCGATCTCGCGGATCGGCAAGCCGGACGTGTTGGTCGAGATGATCGTCTTCGGCGCGACCACTTCCGCCAGCTTCGCCATCAGGCTGCGCTTGATGTCGAGCCGCTCAACCACCACTTCGATCACCCAGTCGGCGTCGGCGGCTTCGCCCAGGTCGTCGTCGATGTTGCCGGTACGCACCAGCGCCAGGTCATTCTGGCTGAATAACTGCGCCGGGCGTAACCCCTGCAGGCGCTTCAAGCCATCCAGCACGACGGCGTTGCGCCTGACGGGCGCGTCGCCGGGCTGCGTGTCACGAGCGGGGATGTCGAGCAGGAGCGTATCGACGCCGACCCCGGCGAGCAGCGCGGCGATCCCTCCGCCCATCGTGCCGGAGCCAATCACGACCGCTTTGCGAATCTGATAACCCATTTGGAAAACCTTTCTTTAATGTCTAACCACAGAGACCGCAGAGGGCACAGAGGAAAGCGAAGTTCATATCGCACACTCTGTATTCTCTGTGGTTGATAATCGCTAATTCAGTTCGCGGCTGCTGTAATTCAGGATACGCCGCGCCACGACCAGCGTGTTGATCTGCCCCGTGCCTTCGTAAATGTCGTTGATCTTCGAGTCACGCATCCACTTCTCGGCGAGCCATTCGCGGCTGTAGCCGGACGCGCCGAGCAACTCGACCGCCTTCTGCCCGATCTGCGTGACGACCTTGCCGGCTTTCGCCTTCGCCATCGACGCTTCCAGGCTGTTCGGCTCGCCCGCGTCGAGCAGGGTGATCGCCCGCAGCGTTAGCAGATACGCCGCGTGTAATTGGGCTTCCATCTCCAACACATCGCGCTGGATGGCGGTCAGCGCGTGATACGGCGCGCCGTAGGGGATATCGAGCCCGTTTTCCGCCAGCTTCTCCTTCAGGAACTCCAGCGATGCCCGCCCGATGCCGAGCGCGCTGGCGGCGACCAGCGGGCGCGTCGCGTCGAAGGTCGCCATTGCGCCCCGGAAGCCTTTGCCGCCGGATTCGCCCGGCTTTGCGACTTCGGCGCTGCCGAGGATGTGGTCGGCGGGGATGCGCGCGTTGTCGAAGACGATGGCGGCGGTGTCGCTGGCGCGGATGCCGTGCTTGATCTCGACTTTAGTGACCTTGACGCCCGGCGTCCCGGCTTCAACGATGAACGGGCGCATCCCGGCGCGCCCCGCCGTCCGGTCTATCGACGCCCACACCACCACCAGCCCGTCCGATTCGTCGAGCGCCAGCTTGCCGTTGGTGCAGAAGATTTTCTCGCCGTTCAGCACCCACTCGCTGGTCTCGCGGTCAAAGACGGCGGTCATCTGGATAGCGGCGGTGTCCGAACCCGCGCCCGGCTCGGTCATCGCCATCGCGCCCCAGGCGGGCGTGTCGCCCTCGGCGAAACGCGTCAGGAATTTGACCTTCTGCTCCGGCGTGCCGACGGCTTCAATCGCCGCGCCGCCGAGCGCCCCGCCGGGCAGGCACAGGTAAATCCCGGCGTCGCCCCACGACAGCATTTCGATCATCAGCATCAGACGCAGATTGGTCGTGCGCGGACGGCTGGGGTCGCGCGGCTTGTCGGATTCACCGCTTTGCAGGCGTTCGAGCGTGCGCTTCTGCATGTCGCGCATGAAGGGCCACATCTGTTCGATGAACTGCGTCGGACGCTCGTGTTCGTGCTCGTCCAGTTCGCGCGAAACCGGGCGCATCACGTATTCCGCCGCCATTTTGACCATCTCGGTCTGCTGCTGAATATGCTCAGGAATTTCAAAACTGATCGGCATGTTCTTCTCGTTTCGCTCAAAAAACGGTCAGCCATCGGCTTTCAGCGGTCAGCAATAAGTCTTTAGCTGAAAGCTGTCCGCTGATCGCTGAAAGCTAGATCATCGCTAAACCGTGAAACGTCGTGAAGCCGCGCGCGTTCCGCAGCCAACGCTCTGCCGGGTATTCACGGATGAAGCCGTAACCGCCGAGCACCTGCACGGCGCTGTCGGTGACGAACATCACGGCTTTATCGGCGTACTGCCTGGCGAGATAGGCTTCCCGCGACGCATCCTCGCCCTGATCCAGCTTCCACGCCGCTTCCCACACCATCAGTCGGGCGGCGTCGACCTCGATTGCCATTTCCGCCAGCATGAAAGCGATTGCCTGCTTCTGGGCAATCGGCACGCCGAAGGCGACGCGCTGTTTGGCGTAGTCGCGGGCGTATTCGGCGGCGGCATCTGCCACGCCAACCGCCAGCGC
>JADLHH010000005.1 GCA_020848855.1 Anaerolineae bacterium
CCGCCTTCGAAGTAGAACGTCGTCTCGTGCGGGAACGGCTGCATACGCTCGTCAATGAGCGTGATCGTCACCTTGCGGGTGACAAATGCCATTTCGCGGAAGCGCTGCGCCAGCGTGCTGAAGCTGAACTCGTTCGGCTCCAGCACCGTGAAGTCGGGCTTGAAGGACACGGTCGTCCCGGTCGATTCGCCGGGCTGCATAGCGCGGATCGCCTTGACCGGCTCCAGCGGCTTGCCGGCGCGGTACATCTGCTGCCACACCTTGCCATCGCGGTAGACGGTCGCCGTCAGTTCTTCCGAAAGCGCGTTCACTGCTGAGACGCCAACGCCGTGCAAGCCGCCGCTGACCTTGTACGCGCCGCTGTTGAACTTGCCGCCGGTGCCGATTTCGGTCATGACCATCTGCAGGGTCGAGACGCCTTCTTCCTTGTGGATGCCGACCGGGATACCCACGCCGTTATCCGCCACCGACACGAAATTATGGTCGTGGATGGTGACAATAATGTGGTCGCAACGCCCTGCCAGCGCTTCGTCAATCGAATTGTCGACAACTTCGTAGATCAGGTGATGAAGCGCGCGGACGTCGGTTCCGCCCACGTACATGCCGGGGCGCAGCCGGACATGATCCATCGGCTTCAGCTTGACGATATTCTCTTCGGTATAAGCTGCGGGAATAGCGACTTTGTCCGCCATCTGACTCCTCATGCCTGCACAGCAAGCCTATGTGTTGCCCAAAAGCCGAACACACATACCCATCCCAACCCGCCAGCAGCGGCTGAACAGCGTGCTGTTTCTCGTGGTTTGGTAGGGAAACTATACGGTGTGTTCTACCCAGATCACTGGATTAATTATACCGCAGAGCGGGGAATTTTACAATGTGACGAAAAACGGATGTTCTATGCCTCGCCGCCGCTTGACAGTTATTACGCGCAGCTTTACAATGCGTTAGGAAATGCCCCTGTAGCTCACCCGGATAGAGCGCGCGCCTTCTAAGCGTGAGGCAACAGGTTCGAGTCCTGTCAGGGGCAAACAAAACGCCTGCTTCGCGCAGGCGTTTTCTGATCCGGGCGTAGTGGTTACGCCATGATTTCTTCGTAGACGGCGCGCGTCTCCGGCTCGATATTGTTGCTGAGTTCCTGCTGCATCTTCTGGTAATGGGCAGCGGCTTCGCTGCGCCGACCGAGGCTGGTGAACAGCCGCATTACTTCACGGTGAATATCCTCGCGCTTCGGGTTTTCGTTGACGGCGCGCAGGTAGAGGGCGAGCGCGTGCTCCGGGCGGTTTTCGGAGAGGCGGAACTGCGCCATCTGCGCCAGCGCTTCCAGAAAGCCCGTCTGAAAATCGGCGCGGCGGTCGAGAATCCAGCGGTCGTTGTGCCCCTGCAGGAATGGGCCCCGGTACAGGTCGATGCTCTTCTGCCATGAAGCGATGCGGTCGGGGTTGTGCGGGTTGCGTCCGTCCATCAACTGGCTGGCGAAATGCATCACGTCGTAGTCGATATCGAGTTCGGGGTTGATGCGATAGTAGCCGTCGAGGTGAACCAGCACGTCCATATCGAGCGCCTTGTGCAGCCGCCGCTTGGTGACGTGGAACACGTTCACCGCCTGATCGGTGTCCAGTTCGGGCCAGAACGCCTGGCAAATTTCCGAGCGGGTGATCACCGGGCGGTCGAGCGCGAAGAAGAACAGGAGGCGGGGCAGGTGTCCTTCCCATGTATCGATCGGCTTGTCATTCATCAGCACGAAGCCGGGTCCCAACGCATACACTTCGAGCGTCTGGCTGCCGTGCCCCCGAATATCGTAGAAATCGCGCCGGATGATCTGGTCGTCTTCGAGCAGCACGGCGCGCCCCTCGGCGATGAGTGAAACCCAGGGCAGGCGGGGCAGCGTGCGGCTGTTGATCACCAGCCGGCAGTTTTTTGGCAGGCAGGCGGCGAGGCGCTCGATAAACCACTGAATATCATCGGCGGTGTCGCTGCGGTCGTATTCATCCAGAATCAGGATATAGTCATCGTGGCTCAGTTCGGCGAGGTCGCGGATGAAGGCGGCGAGCAGCGTCTCCAGGTTTTCGAACGCCTCCGGCTCCAGCATATTGATGTGCCGACCGAACATCGGGTTCTGGTTGGCGAGGTCATGGGTGATGCCGGTCAGGAGCGACGGTACACTAATATCATCGGGACCGAGGGCATAGTAAAAAACGTTGTATTCGGGCGAGTTAATCAGGCGGGCAACCAGCACGGAACGGTAGCGACTATTGGGATGGAGGAGGACTGTCCGAGAATTCTCAATACTTGCCTGGAAGGTATCGTAGATGTGCTCTATGATTCCATTGAGGTTCATGTCTGCGGAAGCTCCAATTCAGTAAGGGTTATTGTAGGTATTTTATCACAGCAACTAAACAAAATGCTAATTCGTCAGTACTTGTTCATTAGCGAGACCTGTAAACGCGCACTTTCCGGTCCTGTTACAGCGAGGCGTGCAGCCAATGCCAAAGTCGAAAGCTGAAGTGAAGCCGGGGCGGACGCTGGGGATTTCGCTGGCGATCCTTGCCAGCGTTATGCTGTTCACCATCTTCCCGTTCCTGCAGCTTGCCATGCTGCTGATCATCAACAACCGCCTACAGTTTGTCGATCTGCCGGTTCCCGGTCAGGAAGATACCGTTACGCCGATTGCCGTCGGCGGCGACATCACCGGGATAGCCGGGGCGGGGCTGGTGATACAGGCGGCGGTCGGCGCGGCGTATCTGGTGATCGCGTTTCTGGCATGGCGCGGGCGTCCCTCGTGGATACGCTTCGCCATGATCGCGACGGTGGTCGTCATGACCGCGCTGACGGTCGTCCTGAGCCTGACTCCGTTGTTTGGAGAGCAGCAGCTCAGCCAGGGAATCGATTCGGGCGAAGCGCTGCGCCGAGTGCTGCTCTCCGGTCAGCTTGTGCTCAGCGTTCTGGTGGCATTGTACGTCGTGTGGTACATGAACCGCGGTCCCGCACGGGCGTATTTCCGAGGCTACTACCTCGCCGACCCGAACGAGACCGCGACGATTTCCGGCGGGCGCTGAAAAACGGCTAGGATTTCTCGCGGTCTGCCATTTCCATCTGCACGAGTTCTCGCCGCAGCGTCTTGCCGACGTTGGTTTTGGGCAGAGCTTCGACGAACGCATAGCGAGACGGCACTTCAAAGCGCGCCAGCCGAGTGGATGCGAACTCGATCAGTTCCTCGCTCGTGACCGACTGCCCCGGACGCAGGACGATCCACGCCTTGAGCGCTTCCTGCCCGACTTTGTCCGAGTCGGGGTGTGGGATCGCCGCGACGCCGGCTTCCAGCACGGCGGGGTGATCCGCCAGCACTTTCTCGACGGCGTTCGGGTACACGTTGAAGCCGCCGATCAGCGCCATGTCCTTCTTGCGGTCGACAATATAGAAGTAGCCGTCTTCGTCCATGCGGGCGATATCGCCGGTATACAGCCACGTCTTGCCATTCTGATCCTTCCGCAGCGCGTTGGACGTTTCGGTGGGCATTCCGTGATACCCGATCATCAACTGCGGACCTGCCATCGCCAGCTCGCCGATTTCGCCGACGGGAACCTCGGTCTCGCCGTCGTCCAGGCTGACGATCTTCATATCCATATCGGGGAAGGGCAGCCCGATTGAGCCGGTACGGTTCTCGCCGGCGACCGGGTTGGCGTGGGAAGCGGTCGGCGCTTCGCTCATGCCGAAGCCTTCGAGCAGCTTGCCGCCGCTCAGCCGCTCGAATTCGCGCTTGGTAGCGGGCGGCAGCGGCGCCGAGCCGCTCAGGCACAGCCGGATCGTGCTCAGGCTGATCTTGCCGGACGTGATGCTCGGATTGTTATTGACGGCGTTGTACAGCGCCGGCACGCCCATAAAGATAGTCGGCGTGTATTTGCCGATGATGTCGAGCAGGTCGGGAATATCACGCGCGTTTGGGACGAGGACGATACGTGCGCCGAGCGCCATCGCAAAGCCGACCACCGTGATCAGCCCATAGACGTGATAGAACGGGATCGCACCGAGGAAAATCTGATCGCTGCCGTCGCCGCCCCCGGCGATCAGCCAGGCGCGACACTGGAGCGTGTTGGCGACCAGCGCGTTATGTGTGGACATCGCGGCTTTGGGGATGCCGGTTGTACCGCCGGTGTACTGGAAGATCGCCAGATCGTCGCCACTCACTTCGACGCTGGATTTTTTGCCCGTGTATTTCATCAGCAAATCCTGAAGCCAGTAGTCGCCGGACGGGAGCGATTCGACAAAGTGACCGTCTTTTTTCTCGCGCGCCAGCGTGAACAGCACGCGGGCGAGGGGCGGCAGATATTCCTTGACGCTGGTCGCGATGACCGTCTCGACCTGTGATCCAGCCGCCTGCGCCTGCTTGACTGTTTTGTAGAACAGGGTCATCGTAACGACGATCTTGGCATTGCTGTCGTTGAACTGCTCGCGCATCTTTTCAGCGGGGTAGGTGGGGTTGGTCGCGGCGACGACTCCGCCCGCCTTGAGGATGCCGAAGTACACGATGATGAAGGCGGCGATGTTCGGCATGACGATGGCGACCCGGTCGCCCTTCTTCAGTCCAAGATCGATCAGTGCGGCGGCGAACGCGTCGCTGCTCTGATCCACCTGCGCGTAGGTGAGTTCGCTGCCGACCCGTCCCAGTACGGGCAGGTGCGCGCTCGTCACCAGCGCGACATTGTTGGGAACCTTCCTGGCGCTGTCGGTGAGAAGTTGAAACAGGGGGATGCGCGGGTAAGGCTCCAGGCTGGGGGGGACACTGGGGTCGTATCGCTTGACCCAGGGACGATCTGCATAAGTGACCATAAACCGTCTCCCAAGAAGTTATCTATTTGTGCAACGTAGATCACGATTATATGCGGTCGTGCAACCGAACGCCATGAAACCGAGAAGGGGCACGGTCAAGCGCGATGAGAGTCTCCGCGCGGCATGAATCTCTGCTGAGATGTGGTTAGGCTTCGGTGGGCTGCGTTTCGCCCCAGACGCGCCATTCTGGCGGGATAGTCGTGACGCGCCCATCGTGGGTGATGCAGATGTGTTTGCTGAACCCCGTGACGTGGATTTCGCGGCTGTCGGCGTCGACGATTTCGTAGCCGAAGGTCAGGCTGCGGCTTTTCATTTCCTCGATCCAGCAGCGCACGGTCAGCCGCTGCCCGTAGACTGCCGGCTTGACGAAGCGCGCGTTGACTTCAGCGACGGTCAGATAGCGCCCACTGCGCTCGAAACTGGCGTAGTCGCTGCCGCGCTGGCGGGCGTAGTTGCTGCGCCCTTCCTCGAAGTAGATGATGTAGCTGGCGTGATGGACGATGCCCATCGCATCGGTTTCGGCATAGCGTACGTGGAATGTGGTTTCCTTGACCACGCGGTCGGTCACGCGGGGTTATCCTTTCGGATGGAATGACGGCGCTGCAGTTCGGCGTAAACATCGTCGAGCGCGATACCCTTCGCTGCCATGAGTACAAGCACGTGATAGAACAGATCGCTCAGCTCGTTGACCTGCCGGTCGCGTTCCTGGCTGAGCGCAGCCACTATTACCTCGGTCGCTTCTTCGCCGACTTTCTGGGCGATGCGGCTGATGCCGGCGTCGAACAATTCGTTGGTATAGCTGCCCGGCTTCGGGTTTTGCTGGCGGTCGCGGATGATCGCCTGAAGTTCGGTGAGCATGTCGGTATCAGCCAATTTCCGCTTCCTCTAGGGTGCGAAAGAAACACGAGACCGCGCCGGTGTGGCAGGCAGGACCAGCCGGATCGACCCGAATCAGCAGGGTGTCTTCGTCGCAGTCCACCCGAATTTCCCGGACTTTCTGGACGTTGCCGGACGTTTCGCCCTTATGCCACAATGCGCCCCGGCTGCGGCTCCAGAAGACCGTTTCGCCCGTCTGGATAGTCTGCGCCAGCGACTCAGCGTTCATGTAGGCGACCATCAGCACCTGGTTGGTCTCGGCGTCCTGCACCACCGCCGGGATCAGCCCGTTTACGTCCCACTTGAGCGCCGTCATGCTCGCTCCCAGCCGCTCAGGCGCACCGGCACGCCCTGCTTTGCCAGATAGTCCTTGAGCGCGCCGATACGAATCTCGTCGTAATGGAACAGAGTCGCCGCCAGCGCTGCGTCGGCTCTGCCGGTGGTCAGCGCTTGACAGAAGTGTTCCATCGTGCCCGCTCCGCCCGACGCGATCACCGGGATCGACACGGCTTCGGCGACGGCGCGCGTCAGTTCCAGATTGTACCCCGCTTTTGTGCCGTCCCGATCCATGCTGGTCAGCAGGATTTCGCCCGCGCCGCGTTCTTCGACCTCGCGCGCCCAGTCGAGAGCATCCTTTCCCGTTGAGATGCGCCCGCCGTTGATGAACACTTCCCAGTGACCATCTACCCACTTGGGATCGATGGCGACGACGATGCACTGGCTGCCGAAGCCCCATGCGCCCTCGTTGATCAGGTCGGGGTTGCGGATTGCCGCGCTGTTGATCGATATCTTATCTGCCCCGGCGAGCAGCGTCGCTCGAATATCTTCGATGCTGCGAATGCCGCCGCCGACACAGAACGGGATGAAGATCGTGTCGGCGACGTGGCGCACCATGTCGAGGGTGGTGTTGCGCGCCTCGTGTGAAGCGGTGATATCGAGAAACACCAGTTCGTCCGCGCCTTCGCGGTCGTAGATCGCCGCCTGCTCGACCGGGTCGCCGGCGTCGCG
>JADLHH010000006.1 GCA_020848855.1 Anaerolineae bacterium
CTGATCCGCTTCGAGAACCAGCCGGTGATCAACCTGACGATTCGCAAGGAACTGCTGCGCCGGCGTGGGGCGATTGCCGACGCCCGCCTGCGCGAGCCGTTCGTGCCGATTGACGCCGGGACGCACGCCGAAATCGACTGGATTCTGCGGCGCGTCGGCATCGCCGACCCGACACAGGCTGTTGTGTTCGAATAGGCTAGATCGTAATCCGCCCGTTGTCGATCAGCCACATGACTGCTTCGTACACCGCCTGGAACGACGTATAGCGCGGCTGGTACTCGATTAGCTGCTGCGCTTTGGCGATGCTGGCGTTCGGGCTGCGGGAAATGTGGTCGCGGGTCGCTTCCGCTTCCTGCGGCGAAACCGTCTTCGTCCATTCATCCCAGGGCAGGAATTCGAGCCGGGCTTCCTTGCCGAACCACGAGGCGACCGCTTCGGCGTAGCCGCGCAGCGTGACAGCGGCGGGTGAGACGGTATGGAAACTTTCGCCGATGCTGGCGCTGTGATGGGTGATCGCTTTCAGGAACGCCTGCGCCACGTCCGAGGCGTGGACGTGATGTACGGTCTCCATGCCGAAGTTGGGCAGGGCGAGCGTTTCGCCGCGCGCCAACCGGGCGAAGACTTCGGGGTTGAAGTGCCCCGCCGGGTTGAGCGGCGCGTAGCCGGGTCCGACGATGTGCCCGGCGTGGAGCGCCGTCGCCGGGAAGCCGTTCACCCGCGCCTCGCGCAGCAGCAGCGCTTCGATTGCCGCTTTCTGGATGCCGTATTCGCCGAATGGGCGGCGCGGCTGGTCTTCGGACGCCGGAACCTGCGTGCTGTGCCCGTAAATCCAGATCGTGCCGCAGTGCAGGAAGTGCTGAATTTCGCCGCGCAGCGCCTCGACCAACTGCCGGGCGCTCGCTTCGGTGAAGCAGATCAGGTCGACCACGATATCCGGCTTCAGGGCGCGCACTCGCTCGCCGAACGTGCCCGCCTGATCTTCGCTCTGCCGGTCAATCGTGATCGACTGTACTGAATTCCAGGCGGCGTTGGGCAGGTACGGCTGGCTTTGCCCGCGCGTCAGGTTGATGACTTCGTGCCCAAGCTCGACCAGCATGGGAACCAGATAGGTGCCGATGTGCCCGCTGCCGCCAATGATCACTACACGCATGAGTCTGCTCCCTAATATCGCCAATACGTAGGGGCATGGTGTCACCATACCCCTACGGAGACATCACGATTGAGGTCAATCCGTTGTGAAACGGTAAACCGTCGTTGACTGATACGTTTCGCCGGGGGCGAGGCGCGTCGACGGGAAATTGGGCTGGTTAGGCGAATCCGGGAAATGCTGGGTTTCCAGGCACAGCGCATCGCTCTGGCGGTAGGTGCCGCCGCTGGAGCCGACGAATGCCCCGGTCAGATAGTTACCCGTGTAAAACTGCACGCCCGGCTCGGTGGTCAGCACTTCCATGCGGCGACCGGTTTTGGGCGAGACAACGAGCGCGGCATGGCGCAGCGCCGGGTCGCCCTCGGCGCGGTTGAGCACCCAGTTGTGATCGAAGCCGAACGCGCTGACAATCTGCGGGTGGCTCGCACGAATGTCCCTGCCGACGGCTTTCGGCGCGCGGAAATCGAACGGCGTGCCATCGACCGAGGCTAGCTCGCCCGTGGGGATCGAACCGGCATCGGTCGGTACGTAGCGGTCGGCGTTGATCGACACGACATGATCGAGAATTGTGCCCGCGCCGTTGCCGTCGAGGTTGAAATATGTGTGCTGGGTCAGGTTGACGACCGTAGGCTTGTCCGTCTCGGCGCTGTAGTCGATGCGCAGCGCATTGTCGGCGGTCACGGTATAGACGACGGTCACGCTCAGGTTGCCGGGGTAGCCTTCTTCGCCGTCGGGGCTGAGGTAGGTCAGCTTCAAGCCCACGTCGGCGTCGCCGGGTATCGGTTCCGCCGTCCAGACCCGTTTGTCGAAGCCGATTGTGCCGCCGTGCAGCGCCGCCGCGCCGTTGTTGGCGGCGAGCAGATAGGTCTGCCCATCGAGCGTGAACTTCGCGCCACCGATGCGGTTGCCATAGCGCCCGATCAGCGCGCCCAGATACACGGTCTGGCTTTCATAGTCCGCCAGCGCGCCGTAACCGAGCACGACATTGCCGAGCTTCCCGTTGCGATCCGGCACTTTCAGCGAGGTGATGATGCCGCCATAGGTGATGACCTGTACTTCCATGCCGCCGGCGCTGGTCAGCGTGTACCGGTCGATGCCGATACCGTCGGCGGTGGTTCCGTAAGGAGTCGTGTTAATCGAAGCAGTCATGGTTTAACCCGTGATGATAAGCAGAAAGAACAAACCCCTCTATTCTCCGTGAAAATTCGGACTCGGCAAGAAAAGGGGTGGCTCCGTTGGATTCGCGCGTGCATTCGAGCGAGCCGATGCGAATCTCATCTTTCAAGACCGGCATATCTCCGGTATGCTCATAGAGGATGATTTTTCCGCAGGAACAGCCGTACATGAACAGCTACGCCGAGCACGTCCGTGAACTGGACGATCATATTGACCCCGATTTCTGGAAGAACCCGACCGGCGTCACGGTTGGTTTCGACACGCTCAAGTTCCTCTACATCCCCGACCACGTCATGACTTACATCGCGTCGCAGTTGGCGCGCATGGTCTACCGCTACCAGATCGACAACATTTCGACCAGGGAGCAGATCACGCACGCCGTCATGATCACGATGGGCGGGATGCTGCCCGGCGTGCTGCTGCACGATCATCTGGCATGGACGCTCAACAAGAACATTCCGCCGATTGCTTTCGGCACGATGGGCGTCAAATATTACGCCGGACCGGGTGAGCCGCTCGACGAGCCGCATATTCTGCACCAGCTCTCCATCGACGTGACCGACCGGGTGGTCGGCGTGATCGAAGACCTGGTCGATCTCGGCGGGACGGCGCGCTTCGTCGCCAAATACCTGAAGGAAGAACGCGGCGCGACCAAAGTCGTGCTGATCGCGCCTTACCTCAAGTCCGCCATCTCGTCGGATGATATGTCGGTGATCTCGTACGGCAACGTGCCCAAAGATACGTGGATCATCATGCCGCGCGAGAAGGTCGAGACGCTGATCAAGCGCGTGCCGCACTGGCGCGACAACGGCGCGTCGATCAAAGACTGCGAAGACAACCTGATCCGCATCGGTTACCCGCGCTACCTGGTCGACGTGTACCTGCGGGCGACTTACGAGCGCGGCTAGGCGATGGCTATCGGATGCACCCACGAGCCGGTCGCGCCCTGTAGCCGCAGTGGAGTGACGATCAGCAGGAATTCGTAGACCCTGTTTGCCGCCAATTCTTCCAGATACAGATTCTCCAGATGCGTGACGCCGTGATGCGTCAGTAGATAACGATGTACGCGGTGATCCATCGGCGGCACGGCTTCGACTGTCATGTTGTCCGCGCCGGCGAGCACCATGCCCTGCTGGTGGAGCCACTGCGCCGCCTCCAGCCCGATCCCGGCGATGGCGTCGCGGTAGGCGAGACTGCCGCTCGCCAGATGCTTATAGAACCCAGTGCGCACCAACACCACTGTTCCCGGCGTAATTGTTGTCCCCTGTTTTTCCAAAGCCGCGCGGATTTCGTCGGCGCTGATGTTGTAGGCGTCGGGTAAAACGTCAACGCCGAGAGAACCCGCTACGTCGACCAGCACGGCGCGCGTGACGATGGGCGGCATTTCGGCGATGCTCAGGTGCTTCTGCCCGTTCTGATCCGCGTGATCCGCCGCGCGGACGGTCGCGCCTGCGCCCGCGAACAGCCGGATTTCGCCATCGGGGCTGACGCTGCCCGCCGCGTCCTGCCGCTCGCCGATGTGGCACAGCGCGTCGATATGTGTGCCGACGTGCGCCGACATAGTCATCACTTCGGCGGCAGCGGATGCCGGGGTGAGCGCCGCCAGGTCGCCATGCCGCATATGCGGCGCGATCGTGTACGATACCATCGGCTCCGGGGCGGGCATCCCCTGAGCGTAGACGACCGACAGGCTGTAGACCCGCCCGGTCTTGACCAGCCTCAGCATCTCCGGCGTGACGTGGGGAACCGGGAGCGCGCCGTAAGCTGCCATGTTGCCGGGTTGAACGACGGGTGCTGTCATGGCTGGTTTCTCCGAACTCAGGCGAACGCCGGCATGACTTCGCTGGCGAAGCGCTGAAGGTGCGTGTGGTCGTAGGCGACGCGCGGGAAATAGGTAATGACGTAGTTCACGCCCAGGTCAACCAGTTTGCCGATATGCTCGGTGAGCTGGGTGGATGTCATGACGAAGGCGTCGCGCGTGAAGTCTTCATAGCTGCGCGCCCCGCGCACCTGCGCCGTCGCCTGAACCGGGTCTTTGCCGTCTTCGAGCAGGAAGACGTTCAGGTTGGTGCTGCGGTCGAGGTCGTCGAA
>JADLHH010000007.1 GCA_020848855.1 Anaerolineae bacterium
ACGGTGATCCACTGCTGCGGGTTCAAGCCCTGCCCGTATTCCAACTGGAAATACTGCATCTGCTGGGTGTTGATGTCGGCGTAGATATCCACGCTGCCGCCGACGTAGGCGAACATCGCCGGGCTGGTGACGCGGACGGACTGAAGGGCGCGTGGGCTGCTGACGCTGTCGTACTCCTCCGGCGGGAGCGGCTGGCGGTTGGCGATCCACCAGTCGGTCACGTCGCCGGACGGCGGCACGAAGTACAGCACGCCGCTGCGCAGTTCCGGCGGCGTGTTGACGGTCGCGCGCTGCCCGGTCTGGCTGTTGATCTCGACCATCTGCCAGTAGGTGTCAGTCTGGCGCGGCTGCGTGCCGTCGAGGAAGATTTCGGGGTGAGTCCGGCAGATGTTGTTGGGCAGCAAGCCGGAGATATCGCACACCGGCATGTCGATGATCGAATCCGGGCGCTCCCAGTTGGTCGGCGGCAGCGCGGCGCGGGCGTGGACGTATTCCATCAGCGAGCGCCAGACGGACGCCGCGCCGTCCATGCCGTAGGTGTCGAGCGACAGGGCGCTGCCGTCGGCGCGGTTGAGCGCCACGCCAACGATGTACTGCGGCGTGTAGCCGACCGTCCAGTCGTCGGTGCGGTCGCTGGTCACGCCGTTGACGACCGCACCGGGACGCGAGAGGTCGAGCGGGGTACCCTGCCCCAGCAGCTCCCAGCGCGTCTCCTGATCCGCCAGAATGTCGCTGACGAGATACGCCAGATTCGGCTGAAGCAGCGGCGTACACACGTCGAGCGTGCCGCACTTCACCGCTTCGCCGGTATTAAACTGCCCCAGGATGCTGCCGTCGGCGTCCTGAATTTCGAGCACCGCCAGCGGGTCGCGCCCACGAAAACCGCGCGCCACCGGGTCGACCGGGACGCCGCGCATACTGCCGAGCGTGGCGAATACTGAATACGAGTACGCCACGTCGAGCAGCGCGACCTGCCCGCCGCGCTCCAGCAGCATCAGGTCGTAGCTGTTCTCGTCGAGGCTGTTCAAGCCAAGCTGGTGCGCCGTCTGCAAAATGGTATTCATGCCCTGCCGATAGGCGATATCGGCGGCAGGCGCAATCAGCGCCGCGCCCATCGCCTCGCGCAGACTCATCGGTCCCCGGAATTTGCCATCGGGGTTGCCAACGGTGTAGATCAGCCCCTCTTCCGAGCCGGGGAACTGCTTGGGGATGTCGAAAACCATCGTCGCCGGGGTGTAGCCGGCGGTCGGGTTGATGAAGGCGCTCAGGTAGACGAACGGCAGCAGCGTCGGACCGGGCTGGTACTGCTGGTCGGTCGCCGCGCCGACCAGCGCCTTGATCGCGCCGGTGCTGGCGTCGATGATGACAACCGAGCCGCCGTCAGGCGGCGAATCGCCGGGGGCTGCGCTAAGTGAGCGCAGGTAAACCGCGCCGGGGCAGTCATCCGGGACGGCAGTTGATCCGCTCAGTCGGTCAAGCTGGGTTTGCAGCGTGCAGACCGTCTGGTTGTACAGATCGAGGTCGAGGCTGGTGGTGATTTTGAGGCTGCCGCGCGCCAGAAGCTGCGAGCCGTCGTAGCCCAGCGAGTCGAGAATCTGTTCGGCTTGCCGGCGGGCATAGACCGTGAATTCCGGCGCGGTCGGCGGCAGGTAATTGCCCCGGCTGATCGGCGTTCGGACGGTGCGGGCGGTGTCGTAATCGTCCTGGGCGATCATGCCGAGCGTGCGCATTTCGCGCAGCAGGTCGGTCTGCCGCCCGCGCGCCGCCGTCTCGTCGGCGAAGGGGTTGTACTGCGGCGCGGTCGGGATCGCCGCCAGCAGCGCCGCCTCGTCGAGCGTGAGGTCGGCAGCCGGCTTGTCGAGATAAATGTGGGCGGCGGCTTGAATGCCGTACGCCTCGTTGCCGTAGTAAGCGGTGTTCAGGTGCCATTCCAGCACCTGCTGAGGTGTGTACAGCCGGTTGATCTCGGCGACCAGCGCGATTTCGCGCGCCCGCGCGTCGTTGACGCTGCCGCGAATATCCGCCAGCGGCGCGATCACCTCGCGCACCAGCCGCCCGGTGATTGACGGGTCGGGCGCGAGCGTGCCGATCACGGCGTTGCGCCACAGGTCAACCAGCGTTTGCAGCGGGTTGAAAGCCGTATGGGTCAGAAAGTTCGGGTCTTCGGACGCGAGCATCGCTGAGACGACGTAAGCGGGCATATCGTCCACCGGAACCCACGAACTGCCGTCGCCGAGCGGGCTTTGCAGCGCGTAAACCAGCGTCGCGCCGGTGCTGTCGTAGAATCCGGTCGGCGTGGAGCCGGGCGCTGCCGCCGCGCCGGGCACGGGCAAATTCTGCACCGCCTGCCAGTAAACCGCGCCCGCGCCGATGAACGCCGCGCCACCCGGCAGGACGACCAGCACCAGCAGGGCAACGCTCAGCAGCGAAAGCCACAGCCGCCGCCGGGTCTGTTCGGCTTCACGCCGCGCCTGGCGCTTGTGCCGCCGCCGCGTAATCTGGATTACGGTTGCCACAATTTACGCTCGCCTCGCTCGCGGTGCCAAGAATACAGGACTGAGTAAAGACGTGCTTGCGTCTGATCAATTCTTATATCGACAAGCAATTTTGCCCCAGTCCTCGGCACTCAGTCCTCAGTCCTGTTTTAGTTCGATACGGTCAGCACACCCAACCCCAGTGTCATCGTCATTGTACCCGCGCCGAACGAACGCGCCAATTCTGCGTAAATCTCAATTATTACGGTCGAAATAGGGCTGGATTTATTGTTACATTCGTTGTATATTCATTACAATAGATACGTCAGTCTTCGTTAGATTCGGAGCGTGCCCAATGGGAAAGACCAAGATACTGCTGGTCGAGGACGACAAAAACATCAACAAGCTCATCAACGATTACATGAGCACACATGGTTTTGAAGTCACCTCGTTCGAGGACGGTCCCGACGCCCTCGACCATGTTCAGATGCGCGGTCTGCCGCATATCGCCCTCATCGACCTGACACTGCCAACGATGCACGGCTTCGACCTGAGCAATCGCCTGAAGTCGATGGCGGACGTGCCGATCATCTTCATCACCGCCACCAGCGATACCGACACGGTCGTGCAGGGCTTGAAAAAATACGCCGAAGATTTCATCGTCAAACCGTTTGAACTGCGCGAACTGGAAGCCCGCGTGCAGGTCGTGCTGGCGCGTATGCCCAGCCTCGACTACGCCAGCGAGCCGATCATCCGAATCGACGATAACCTGAGCATCGACTTTGCCCACAACCGCATCGTCGTCAACGGCAAAGCCTACGGCTTGACGCCAACCGAATCGATTTTGCTGCACGTCCTGCTGCGCAACGCCGGGCGCGTGGTCGAAAACCGGATGCTGATCGCCCGTGTGTGGCCCTCTGAAGAAGTGTACGAAGACACGCTGCGCGTCCACATGCACCGTCTGCGCCGTAAGCTGGAAGCGGATTCGCACCACCCACACTACATCCGCACTGAGCGCGGCATCGGCTACATGTTCACGATCCGCCCGCCGGAAGGAATCGCCTTCGAAGGCGAGGATGCAGCGCTTGAGGACTAACCCCGTCCGCCGTACCGGCATCATACCCTGAGTCTTACTCACTCAGGGTTTTTATTTTGTCTGTTATTTTGATACAATTTATCAGGTATCATCGGCAGCAAGCCTTCTTATCGAAACGGCAACGTATTCGAACGAGATGATCATTAGCCGAGACAACACGAATTTCCCGTCATACACCTCCAACGCCATCCCGACCGAGGAACTCCGCTTCCTGCTCGAAACGCTTCCGGCGCACCTTCCGGTCGATTTCGCCTGCATCTATCAATGCCGGGAGCGTACCAACGGCGTCGACCTGATCGCCTCGGCGACGTTCGGGGCGCTGGCGGCTGAAACCCAGCAGCAAACTGCCGCCGACTTGAAAAACGCGGTGGTCGCCGCCATGCCCCCCAAAGAGCCGGCGCTGATCGCCATCGGCAGCGACCAGGACTCGGCGCTGCTCTACCCGTTCCCGATCAGCGGATCGCTTCACGGTGTCGTGGCGCTGGTCGCGTTCAGCCGCAACGTCTACCAGCAGGAACACATCGACTCGTGCGCGCGGGTTGTCAGCCTGATTCGGCTGGTGCTGGCGGATCACTACCACCTCAACGTAATGGCGGAGAATCTGTCGACCGCGCAGTCGATTTTGCAGACGGCGCAGGCAATCGCCGAGAATCCGTCGCCGCAGCACGTCGTCAACATCCTGCGCGACACGCTGTTCGAGCCGCACGTCTCAAGCTGCGCAATGCTGCTGTACGGTCCCGTACACGAGGACAGCCCGAACGGTCCGTTCGAGTACCTGGAACTGCGCGGCTCGTGGTCGAAACGGCACGGCAGCGGCGTCGGTATCGGCGTGCGGCTGTACATGAAGGATTATCCCGACCTGCTGGGGCAGCTTGAAACGCGCGAGATCGTCACCTTCCCGACCGTCAACCAGATCAAGAATCGCTTCGACCCGCTGATTCGCGGCTTCATGAAAGCCGAGCGCCTGCACTCGCTCACGTTGATCGCGCTGCATTCGGAGCGGCACAAGCTGGGCGTGCTGGCAATCGGCAGCGACCAGCGCCACCGCTTCGACGAGCGCGAACTGCAAAGCTACCGCACTGTCTCCGAGTTTCTGGCGATCAGCGCGATGGCGCAGCTTTTGCAGCAGCAGCGCGAGCGCATGGAACAGAATCGCGCGGCGATCCTCGACGCGGTGACCGACGGCGTGGTGATGGTCGTGCCCTATGGGCAGGGCGGGCACGTCCTGACCGTCAACAAGCGCTTCACGCGCATGTTCGAAGTCGCCGAGGAACGCGCCGAAGGCGACACGCTGATCCACCTGCTCGGCGAAATGCAGCTTCCCGAAGGCGTGCGCCAGGAACTGCGCGCCTCGTGGCTGAGCACGCCGGTGCGCGACCCGGCGGTGCGGCGCGGCGAATTCCGGCTGGTCACCAGCGAGGGACAGCCGCTCGACGTGGAGTGGTACAGCGCGCCGGTTTACCAGGAATCGAGCGTGCTGGGACGCATCTACACCTTCCACGATGTCTCGCCGGAACGTGCCGCCCAGCGCCTGCGCGCCGCCTTCCTGTCGCGCATCTCGCACGAACTGCGCACGCCGCTGACCTCGATCCGGGGCTTTGCCGAATTCATCCTCGAAGCGACCGGCGACCAACTGCCCGACCTCGCCCGCGAATACACCGAGATCATCCTCGACAGCGCCAAGCACCTGAACACCGTCTTCACCGACATGATCGAGATCACCCGCGCCGACGCCGGCGAGCTGAAGCTCAACAAGATCGAGGCGCATCTGCCGGACATCATCATCGACGTGGTGGCGCGCTTGGAGCTTCAGTACAAGGCGCGCAAGCAGCAGGTGATCATGGAGCTGGACGACGACCTGCCGATGGTCAGCGTCGATGTTGACCGGCTGACGCAGGTGTTGACCAACCTGATCGCCAACGCGGTCAAGTATTCGCCGGAGGGTGGCAAAATCCGCATTTCGACGCGGCTGCTCGACTCGCCCGACGAGCTGCCGGAAAGCGCGCCTGCCGACGTGGTGATCCCGGCGATTCTGGTCACGGTGACGGACGAGGGCAAGGGGTTGACCCCCGAAGAAGCCGACAAGGTCTTCATGCCCTTCTTCCGCACCGAAGACGCCAAAGCCCAGCGCATCGAAGGCGTCGGGCTGGGGCTGGCGGTGACGCGCAGCATCGTTGAGGTGCATCGCGGCAAAATCTGGGCGATTCCGCGCAGCAGCCGGGTCAAGGGCGGCTGCTTCATGTTCACCGTCCCCACCGTGCGGGCACAGCCGGCGACCAGCGCTCCAAATTCCTGACATTCCACAGGCGAACGTTAACGCCTGTCCGATTTTGATTTAACCCCCTGCAACTTGAATTTGTGGTATCGGCAACACCAATCCGCCTCCTGTGAAATTTTGCATTTGACCGTCTTTGTGGACAGTGCGCGGACGATTCCCGTATCATGGCGGCAGTTCACCAGCGTTGTGAATCTTTGTCCATATCATCAACGGGAAGCGACTTTCACCGATGAACCGGAAGATCGTTATTTTCATATTGTTCGCGCTGCTCCTGCCACTGGGGCAGGTTTTCGCGCAGGACGACGCTTTGGGCGTCGACGCGACCAAGACCTACCTGATCGAGCACGGCGGCACGATGCTGGAGCACGTCACCCAGATTCAAGCCGACGCCGCAGCGTACTTCGACATCCTCGAAGCAGCGGATTTCGATTACGAAGCCGCGTGGGACGCGAATCAGGCAGACCTGACGCAGCTCGTGAGCGATGCCCGCGACGAGTTCATCCTGGCGCATAACGATTACGAGAACATCGAAGGCATCGTCGCCGGCGTGCCGTCGCTGGCGGACTTCGACGTGTGGATCGACGCCGGTCCACTCGGCGCGGAAGACCCGGAGAGCGCCTACGACTGGACGCTGACGCTGGACGACAGGCGCAGCTTCGAGAAACCGGGCAACATCTTCCACTGGCTGCTGGAAACGACGCTGTGGGGCACGCAGCCCGACCACAGCGGCGCGCGCGTCGACTTTGACGACAACGGCGCGGACGAGCGCGGCGACGCCCTGCCGGATGCGCACTACTTTCTGGCAATCGCCAATGCGTTCGTGGACGCCACCACCCAGTTGAATGAGTCGATTGCGGCGTGGGAGCCGACGCTTGAAGACAGCTTCACGGCGCTGGCGACGATGATCCCGACGATGGGCGATTACTTCCAGGAGTGGAAGAACTCGACCTTCGTCGCCGGCGACGACCCGCGCTTCGTCGCCCAGTCGCGTCTGGTGGACGTGAAGGGTATCGCCACCAGCCTGAGCGTGATTTACGGCAATGTCGGCGCGGACGTGACCGGGCAGGACGCCACGCTGAACGACCAGATCGACGCCGGCTTCACCGATCTGCTCGCCTTCCTCGACGAGACGTATGCCGAGGAACAGTCGGGCAAGGAATTCAGCGCCGAGCAAGCCGACGCGCTCGGCGAGCAGGCGCAGAGCAAAGCCGACAGCCTCGCGGCGCTGGTCGGGCAAGCCGCCAGCCTGCTGAACCTGACGCTGCCGAATCTGGAATAGCAATCGAACCGGGGATACCCGTAGGGGCACGACATGTCGTGCCCCTACACCCGAATAGCAATTGTCGCCAACAAGATTGACCGGTCGTTTACCGTTCAGGCGCAGCATACGCCTGAACGCTGCATTTCTGAGGTGAGTTATGCGCATTCTGCGCCTGATGTTCGTCGTTTGTCTGGTTTGTCTCGCCGCCCTGACCATTCAGGCGCAGGGCGGGACGGAAATCCCGATCTGGCAAGCCGGAAACGCGATTCACGATGATCTGTTCGATGCCCAGCAGCACCTGTTCGATGCCGAGGGCGCGGCGAACCCGGCGGACGATTACCAGCGAGCGGCTGCCAGCGTGCAGTCGGCAGCGGCGATTTATGAGCAGGCGATCCAGCCGGGCTTGAGCGCCAGCGCGCCCGAAATTGACGCGACTCTCCGCGCGGCATTCGCCGCCGCCGAGCGCGCCGCCGCGACCGGCGACTCGATTGCCTTCGCCTACGCCAGCGGCACAATCTGGACGAACCTGCTGCGCGGCAGCTACGAGGCGACGGTGAGCGCGCTTCGGGCGGGCGACGGCGCGGCTGCGTCCGAATGGCTGCGGCTGCGCGAGTACCGTCAGGCGACCAAGTTCAGTCTGGTGGACGACCCGGCGGCGCAGGCGGTCGCCCGCTTGCAGGGCGGCAGCGGCAATCTCGACGACGTGATGGTGACCGTCGCCAACGACCTGCGTGACGCTTACACCTTCCGCCTGCGCGACGCGCTGACCAAGCTGGCGGACGCCGCCGATCAGAACTTCGCGGTGCGGGCGGCGGACTGGGCGGCGCGGGTCGACGGCTATTTCGGTATTCTGGAACTCGATTTCGCCGCCAAGCGCGGCGACGACGAGACCGCCGCGCTGCTCGCGCTGCTACGCAATCTCGAAGCGGCTGCGGCGAACGGCAATTTGTCCACCCTAGCGGCGCTGGACAACGAGATCAAAACGGCGCTGGCGGTCTACGAGCCGGTCGCGCTGACCGCCGACGAGATCGCCAAGCGCGCCCAGCTTCTCTATCTGTTCATCGACCTCGTTCACGTCGAATACGGGCGCGGCGTGCAGGACGGGCAGATCACCATCCCGATCGAGGTGCAGGAAGCCGTCACCTTCCGCAATCAGGCGGCGGCGCTGACCGAAGAGCTGCGCCCGATCATGAGCGCCAACGACGAGGCGGCGACCGTGCAGTTGATCGCCACACTCGACCAGATGAAGGTGCTGATCGCCGAGGTGGGCAGCCCGGCGGAAATCGAAACACTGAGCGATTCGGCGCTGGAACAGGCGAAACTGGCGCTGAAGATCGACGCCAACCCAACCGACGCCGCCGCCTCGTTCACGATCATCGACGGCATGTTGAAGGATTTGAAGTCGGCGGCACTGGCGGGCGATTACGCGCTCGCCGAACGCAAGCGGCTGGAAGCCTACGCCATCCTCGACGCGGGCATCGAGCAGCGGCTGCGCGGCTTCGCGCCGGACACGGCAGCGGAAGTCGAGAGTCTGTTCTGGCAGGGCACGAGCGACCAGCCGGGACTGTCGGTGCTGCTGGCGAACCACGCTCCGGCGGCGCAGGTCGAAGCCGGGCTGGACGCGCTCAACGCCGCGCTCGCCGATGGACAGGCGGCGCTCAACCTCGCCAAGAGCGCGCCGGAAGCGGTCGTCGGCAACGCCGCCGTGATCGTGTTCCGCGAGGTACTGGAAGCCGTGCTGATCCTCGCCTCGCTGATCGCCGGGATGCGCACCGCCGAGAGCCGCAAATACCGCCGCGCGCTGGCGGGTGGCGCGGCGCTGGCGCTGGTCGGCGCGGTGATCACGTGGCTGGTGTTCAGCAGCATTCTGGAAACGCTGCTGCCGCTGGGCGAGCGGCTGGAAGCGGTCGTCTCGCTGATCGCTATCGGCGTGCTGCTGCTGATCACCAACTGGTTCTTCCACAAGACTTACTGGGTCGGCTGGATGGCAAATTTCCACACCCAGAAAAGCAAAATTCTGGGCGGCGCGGCAGTGGTTGGACCGTCGCTCGGCTTGCTGATCCTCGGCTTCACCAGCGTCTACCGCGAGGTGTTCGAGACGGTGCTGTTCCTGCAATCGCTGGTGCTGGACGCGGGCGCGAACGTCGTGCTGGAAGGCGTCGCGATCGGGCTGGCGGCGACGGCGGTGGTCGGCTTCATCACCTTCAAGCTGCAGGTGCGCCTGCCCTACAAGCAGATGCTGGTGTTCACCGGCATCCTGATCGGCGCGGTGCTGGTGACGATGGTCGGCAACACCGTCCACGTGCTTCAGGTCGTCGGCTGGATGCCGATCACGCCGATTCAGGGCGTGTACCTGCCCTACGCGCTCGGTCGCTGGTTCGGCATCTTCGCCACCTGGCAGGGGATCGGGCTGCAAGTCGCAGCGGGCGCGTTCGTGGTCGGCAGCTATTTCCTGGCGGAGCGTATGAGCCAGCGCAAGCGCGCGCAGGCGTCGTCCCGGCGCACGGTTCAGGCGCAGCCGGTCGAGCAGGTCGCGCTGAAGGCGAAATAGGGTTGTTCCCGGTGAATATGGGCAATTAATTGTAGGGAACGACATGTCGTCCCCTTATTTTTTCGTCACCCCCAACGGAATCACATCATGGGTGATCCACGGGATCGGCTCGTGCTCGACGCCGACGATCAGGTGGAAACGGCGAACCGGAAATGTGATCGGCTCGTAAGCCGGGAACACCGCCGCCTCGCGGTCGGCTTCGCGCCGAAACTCGCCGACGGTCATGTGCGGCGTGATGTCGTCGTTCCCGTGTGCGCCGCGATACGGCGGGTAATCGGGAAACGCGGCGTAGATCGCCCGGAACGCTGCCTTGATCGGCGACGGGTCGCGCGGCTTGAGGTAGGTCACGGTCGGAAAATTCCCATAGCCGTCGAGCGTCACGTCGAACGGCGGCAGTCCGGCGCAGATGTCGCGCAGCGTCCGGCAGGCGGTGTCGAGGTCGTCGACTGGCACGAACGGGAACAGGACGGTGATGTGCGCCGGGACGCGCACCATACTGTCGAAGCTGTAGCGGCGCATCAGCGGCACGGCGAACGCCTGCACACGGGGCGGAGCCATGATCACGACGGCGGTTACGTAGTCCATGGGCGATCCTTGATCTCAGTCATGGCTTCGATTGTACGCTGAATTTGGGCTACTCGTTCCGCAGGGCACGCGCTGTGCCGAGCCGCGCCAGCCGTCCCGCCGGGTAGATACCCGCTGCCAGCGCCGCCAGCACGGCGACGCCGAACGCCAGCACGAATTCAACCGGCAGCAGCGTCAGTTCCATCGTCCAGCCGAATGAGCGCACGTTGATCACGTAGATCAGGATCAGCGCCAGCGCCAAGCCAATCGGCAGCGCCAGCGCGCCCGCCGTCATGCCCATCAGTCCAGTCTGGATCAGCGTGTAATTCCACAACTGGCGCGGCGTCACGCCAATTGCCCGCAGCACCCCGTACTGGCGCGTCTGCTCCAATTGCAGCGACAGCAGCGCGCTGAGGATGCCAATGAAGGCGACGACCACCGCCAGCAGGCGCAGCGCCGCCGTGATGGCAAAGGTGCGGTCGAATACGTCGAATACGCTGGCGCGTAACGCAGCGTTACTGCGCGCCAGCAGCTCGGTTCCGGTCAGCGCCTGCGCGCGGATGGCATCCAATACCTGCACGCCGTCAGCACCCGGCTTGAGGAACACCGCCATCGTCTAAATGAACGGGTCGTCGAAATACTGGCGGTAGATGTTGGCGGTCATGAACACGGACCCCTGATCGCTGGTATAGTCGTAGTACAAGCCGACGACCGTGAAGGTCTGCGC
>JADLHH010000008.1 GCA_020848855.1 Anaerolineae bacterium
CTCGACGATGCCGTCGATTTTTTCGAGTTCGACCCTGTGCGGTGTGGGGAACGATACCGTCTGGCGCAGCTTCAGCGCTTCGCTGCCATTGTTCCAGGGGTGCAGGTGGGGTACGCCGGGCGGGAAGTCGAAGCTGTCTCCGGCTTGTGCCGAGCGCGTTTCGCCGTTCAGTTGGTAAACCGCTTGCCCTTCGAGGATTTCAAACCAGTCGCTGCTCAGTTGATGGACGTGGGGGTACTCGCGCCCGGTTCCCGGCGGGTACGTGAACTCGTGTATGACCCGCAAGCCGTTCGTGTCGTGCGGGGTCTCGACGAACACGACTCGTACCCCCGTCACCCGGTTCTCCAGAACCTGACCGGACTTTGCCATGAGGAACCTCCCCATATTGCATATCGACTGTGTTTTAGCACAATAGGTTAGTCGCTAATGCGATGCCCAATGTGTCGATATGCCGAGGAGAATCGCTCAGCCGGTCGGCAGCCTCACAGCTTGATCTGAACCACTGGCTGAACCTGCAGGGTTGCCGCGATTTCCGTCAGCACGCCCCGCGTCAGCAGGGCGATACCCCGGAAGAAATCGGTGTTCGCGTGCGCTTCAACCAGCTTGCACCACTCGAACGCCCACGTCAGCAGGTGTTCCGAGAGGAATTCGCGCTGCGTCGCCAGCATTGTCTCGAACCCACTCTGATCCTGCTGATCGAGCGCGACCAGCGTTTCCTGCGCCAGATGCGCCACGAAAATCAGTTCCAAGCCGATGTGATCGTCCGGCTCGGCATTGTACTTCGGCGCTTCGAGATCGAACCGGTGATACCAGGCGCGCACCTGCATGGTTTGTTCCTGAAACACCATGCGCGCGTCGTTGAAATAGACCGATTCCCAGGGCGGGGCGAGCAGATTGCCCGCGCCTGTCAGCAGCCGGGTGTAGTCCACGCGCAGGTCGTCGAACGCTTCGTCCGACATGCTGCCCCGCTGCACCTGCGCCCAGCTCTGCAGCAGGTCAAGCCCGCGCTGAACGTCCGGCTGCGCATTGCCGAATGGCGATTCGGCGAAGATGTCTTCGTCGGCGAGCGATTGCAGCCATGCCTTCTCTGGCTCGGCGTAGATCAGCCTGCCGAGCAGGCTGCCTGCCAGCGCTTCGCCTGTCAGAAAGGATGCCCAGTCGGCAGCCGTGAATTCGCGTTTTGGTTGCATCGGTAACAGTTCCCCTCGCTTCAGAATCAGTCAGTGTTACTCGTTATACGTCGTGGGTGAAGTCGAATTCCTTCGGATGCGTGAGGTCGACGCGCAGTTCGCGCAGGTATTGACCGTCTTCGCGCGTTTCGATCACGCTGGAGCCGATGCCAACCTCGATATCCAGCGCGAGCAGCGCCGGCATCTGGTCGACGTGAAATTCGACATAATCGTAGTGGTCGTTGGTCGAATAATCGCCGTAGCCCGCTCGCTTGAACTGCTTCAGCGCCTTCGGGATATCCCTGCCGAATACCTTGGCGGTCTTGAGGAAGTAATCCCGGTTGGAAAAATACGCCGTTTTTGGCTTCGGCTGGTTGAAATTCTGCTGGTATATCTGCCCTGTGTGCTTGTTTTCCAGCGAGCAGTAATGCACGCCCAGCGTCATCTGCTGATCCAGCGCGAATTCGACCAGCTTCAGGCATTCCAGTTCGCTCCCCGCGACCGGCAAGCCGCCGGCGTACCAGTAGTCGTACAGCACGCGGAACGGCTGCTGCCGAAGCTGGAACCCGCGCGACTTGAACGCCCAGGCGTTGTTCAGCGGGAAGCAGAATTCCAGCAGGTTGATGCTGTACAGCTTCAGGCGATCCAGTTCCAGCAGCACGTCTTTCATCGTCTCGAATGTGCCGGGCAGGATCGGCATCTCGATCATCACGCGCGGAATGTACTGCTGGGCGAGCGCCACCCGTTCGAAGGTGTGGCGATGCCCGCGCTCCAGGTCGTGCATACGGATGCTGAGCCGAATTTCGTCCAAGCCCGCGTCCGCCAGTTCTTTCAGGGTCTCGGCGTCCGCCTGGTCGCCGGTGGTGTACAGCCGCGTGTAAGTGGTCGGGAAGTTCTCGCTGGCGTAGTGGAAGAAATCGAACGTCTCGTTCTTGTGAACCAGCGGCTCGCCCCCGGTCAGCGCCAGTTGCCGTATCTTCTGCCCGGCGGCGTGAACCTGCCGCAGTTCTTCGGTCACGTCGCGCTGGTGCGTCTGGAAGAATTCATAGTCTTCCTGGTTCGGGTTGAAGCAGTAATAGCAGTCCCGGTGGCATTTCAGCGAGATGAAGAATGTCGCGCTGCCCACCCCGGTCTGACACGCTACGCAGGCGGGCGAAATCTCGTTCAGGTAGACGCTTTTCTCGTCGTTGCGCCAGATCGCCCCTTTTTGCCGAATCTGCTCCATGAGCGCCTGCACCTGTGGACGGTCGCTCACCGGCTCGATTTCGAGTCCTAGCTGCTCGATCTGGCGCATGAAGCTCTCGTAGATATCCACGTACATCGTGGCGTAAGCGGCGAACGCCGGGTTCCTGATGGCGGACAGCGTCTGCCGGTTTACTGGGGTGATCATCCGTTTCGTTCTCCCATGCTGGATGCCGACTGTGTTCAGGCGGCTGACAACCGCCGATGGCTGCTGCATATAGTAAGTCTGCATCCAAACCGGCTCTGGGCGACAGGTAGCATCATAACCAACCAGAGGTGGTAAATGTCATCTCCTGCCCACTGACGCAGAAAGAGGCATCCCAACGCGGGATGCCTCTTGTTTGTAAAGATGGGTCGGCACGCAGCGGTTACAGCTTAAAGCCTGTGTGCGAAGCGTAGAACAGGAACCGACCGAGGATTTCGCTGATCAGCACCAGCGCGAAGGCGGCATACGCCAGCGTGCCCATGATCTTCTCACGCCCGACGCTGATCGCGTTGCGGTAAACCAGCGCGCCAAACAGCCCTGCGCCCAGGAAGACCAGCACCAGCCGCGCCACCAGCACGACGCCGAACGAGTTCACGAACAGCTCGCCAGCCACCACCGTCGTATCCGACGACAGGTACGTCAGATACATCGGCAGCACGACGAATTCAATGCCCAGCAGGACGATGGAAGCGATGCCGATCCAGCGCAGCGACGAGCGCATCAGGGTGCATTGGGCGTCCGCGCAGCCGGGGTTCTTGCGCTGCACGTACATGTAGTTCGCCACGAACGCCGCGCCCATCGCCAGCGAGCCGAGCAGGAAAGTGGTCACGAAGAACGACACCGGCGTGAGCAGCGTGTCCCAGACCGGGACGGTGCGCAGCAGGTACACGTTCGACATGCTGTAAACCAGCGCGAGACCGACCAGCGCGGCGACCGCAGCGATCGCAGTGCGCAGGCTGGGCGTGCCAACCTTACGCCACTGCATGAAGGCGAAGATAGCGCCGAACGCGGTGAATGCGACCCCGCAGAAGATTTCCCGGCTGAGCCACGACGATCCCAGGTTGCCGATGGCGTTGTAGGCGTTCAGCGGGGTGCCGAGATGGAAGAACGACGCGATCAGCCCCAGTACCATGACGGGTCCGATGGCGAGCAGCGCGCGGTCGCTCAGGCGATCCGCTTCCTCCACGCTGGTGCTGCGGGCGGTGAAGAAGTGCGCGATACCCAGCACCACGAACGACCCGACCGACATTTGCGCCAGAATTGTGAAGGCGACGAGTGCCCAATCATGCGTATTCACGTTAACCCTCCTCCGCCGTAGCGATGATATGCCCGGTTCCCTCGCCACTCATCTGCGCGTGACGGTGAGGCTTAATCACGAGCGACGGCTCGGTGAGGTCGGCAGTCGGCAGCGGCTCAATCGCGCTCACATTACCATATTTGGCGCGAAGTTCTTCGACTTCGCCGTAGTCCAGCGCGCGCATGACGCACGCGGCGACGCAGAACGGCGCTTCGCCAACCGCCAGCAGGTCTTCGCAGAAGTTGCACTTGGTCATCACGCCCGCTTCGGCGTCGAACTGCGGTCCGTTGTACGGGCACGCCCATTCGCAGTAACGGCAGCCGATGCATTTCGATTCGTCGATCAGCACCACGCCGTCCTCTTCGCGCTTGAACATCGCGCCCGTCGGGCAGGACTCCACGCAGATTGGCTTTTCGCAGTGGTTGCACGAAATGGAGACCGCGTAGGCGAAAATGTTGTTCGGCAGCATTCGCTTTGGCTCGTCTGGGTCGGGAACCCAGCCGCCGCCGCCGTATTCCGTCACCCGCCGCCAGTTGATTCTGACCGGCAGGGCATTCTTGGACTTGCAGGCGACCACGCACGCTTTACAGCCGTTGCACGCGCTCGCGTCGAAATAGAAGGCCATCTGTTTAGCCATGACTTACACCTCCTTGAAAGTCGCACGTGGGGCCCAGGTGAAGTCCTGTTCAAGGTTGAGCGGACCTTCATACTTCTCAACCTTTACGTTGCAGGTATTCCAACCTTGGTGACCCTGTCCGGTCGGAATAGCCCCGTTAAGGGTATTGGTTGCGCCCGCCATGTCGATGCCGGACGCTTCATCCACCTGCGCCCAGGCGCCCTCGCCCAGTGCGACCACTCCCGGCATCAGCCGGTTGGAGAGGAAGACGTGACGCAGGACGACGCCATGCCGGCTGCTCACCTTGACAACGTCACCCGCCGCCAGCCCAAGCGGCTCGGCGTCAAGCGGGTTCATCCAGAAGTCCTGCGGGAAGAGTTCACGCAGCCACGGGACGCTGTCGAGCATCGAGTGCGAGCGGCGGCGGTAGTGGAAGGTGACCAGTTGCAGCGGGAATTCGCTCTTGACCCGGTTCTCCCAGTCGCTGAACGAGTCTTCGAAGCCTTCTATCGGTCGGTTGTAGGTGGGGATAGGCTCGATCAGGTTAAAGCCGGAATTCTTGACGAAATTCGCGTTTTCCACGCAGTAGATTTCCAGCTTGCCGGTGGTGGTCTGGAGCGGGTTCGCTTCCGGGTCTTCGCGGAACGCCTTGTGGGCGATGTAGCCCAGGTTGTCGTCCGGCGAGCGCGGCACCTGATAGAAGCCCTTGGTCTTCATCTCCTGCAGGGTGATGCGCCCGGTCTGTGGCTCGCCCGTCACGCCCATCTCGGCGATATCGTCCGCCGTGATCGTCAGGAGCGGCTCTTTGGTGACGCCGTCGGCTGCCACGACCGTCGCGCCCGCCAGTTGGTTGTACACCTGCTGGTTGAGTGACAACGGGGCGATCAGCGATGCGTCGACGCCGAGCCGGGCAGCCAGTTCAGTGGCGATCCACTCGTCGTCTTTCGCTTCGAACAACGGCTGCGTGACCTGCCGTGCCCAGATGAGGTGTTCGCGGTTGCCCTTGAGGTATCCGTAGCGTTCCCACTGCGTCGTCACTGGCAGCACAACGTCTGAGTACTTGGCGTTGGTGTTGAGTACGAAGTTGGAGGTCACTACGAACTCGACCTTGCGGTGCGCGGCGATGCCCTTGGTCATGCCCACTTTCTGGTTGAGCGCCGAGCCGCCGTCGTGCATGATCATCTGGATGTTGACCGGGCGGACATCTTCGAAGCCAGCCGTATACTGTCCGTTCAGGATGGCATCCCACAGCTCGTTGTTGTTGATCTTGGCGCTCAGCGGAGCCGGTTCGATGGTCAGTTTAGGCACACCGCCGCCGCCAGAGCTAACCAGCGCCGGACCGCCGTTGGCGGTGTATTCCCAGCAGCTTACGCCTGTCATCCGTCCCGATTGTCCGATATGACCGGTCATCGCGCCGATGGTCATGAAGACCTGCGGCCAGGTGTCGGCGTTGTTGGTACGTGCCGGCGCCCATGCCGTCAGCAGCGCAACTTTCTGGGTCATCGCGATTTCGCGCGCCAGCGCCCGGATTTTCTTGGGCGGCACGCCGCAGATTTCCGTCGCCCATTCCGGCGTCTTCTCCACCCCGTCCAGCTTGCCGAGCACGTAATCCTTGAAGTTCTGTTTGGGATCGGCGCCCTCCGGCATATGTTCCGCGTCGAAGCCGACGGTGCAGCGGTTGAGGAAATCCCAGTCGATCAGCGGGTTGCTCACCGGGTCATCTTCGGTCAGCAGCGTATGCGCGATCGCCAGCGCCAACGGGTGATCGGTTCCCGGTCGAATCGGAACCCACTCGTCCGCCAGCACCATCGCCGAGTCGTTGTAGAGCGGGTCGATGAAGATGAACTTCGAGCCGGCTTTCTTGGCTTCGTGGTAGAAGGACATGGCGTTGCCCTGCGAACTCCAGGCAGGGTTGCCGCCCCAGATCACGATCAGGTTGCTGTTGCGCATGTCGATACGGTCGTTATGGCTGGTCACCATCAAGCCGTCGCCCAAGCCGATCTTGGGTCCAGTGTAGTACCAGGTGCCCCAGGATGTCGTTCCCCAGGTGCCCACCGCACCGCCGACTAATGACAGCGGGCGGGAGAGGAACGAGCCGACTTCTAGAATGCCTTCGTTACCGTACTGTTCCTTGATGCGCAGGATTTCGCTTGCCACGATATTCAGTGCTTCATCCCAACTGATGCGCACCCATTCGTCCTGACCGCGCAGCTCCTTCTTGCCGCCGCCCGGTTCCCAGTTCTTGCGCTTCATCGGGTACTTCAGCCGATCTGCGCCGAAGATTTGCTGCTGCTGTGCACGACCGCGCGCGCAGCCGCGAATCTGCGGATGATCCGGTGTGTCGGGATGGGTGTCGTCGGTCTTGAGCCGCTGCACCACGCCGTCTACCACCTGTGCCTTAAGCACGCAGCGCTGTCCACCACAGTTGTGCCAGCAGGCTGCCGTGATCCATTCGCCGGCGGTGCTGGATGCGTCGCTGGTAGCTTTTGCCTGGACGGCGTTCAAGCCGACGCCCAGCCCTTCGGCGAGCGCGACCGTTCCGCCGAGCACGCTGCTCCACTTGATGAAGCTGCGCCGCGAAAGAATCGCATTGTCCAGGGCTTTTGCGAGGATGTTTTCATCACTCATACGAAATACCTCCTTGAGTGTTCCGCCGAGTTGAATTACAGGTTGGCGATGTCCTACCGGGTAGATAACCTGGTGATTGTCCTTCCATAAAGTTTCTCCCAATAGATTCACTCCATACCTGAGCATACAATCTCAGCGTCATGGGCGTATCCTTCGAAGGAGTAGTCTGGAGTAATCCGATCGGGTGATCTTTGGAATCGGGCAGTAAGAGCGCGGCGCTGAAAACGTCGTTCGTCGCTTCTCGATGCGGATGAAGGTTTACTGTTGGGGATTAGTGCTGAGAGCGTGTTTGTAAAGACGCAGATTACATCATCTTCTCGCTTCTACCCCACCCCTCGACGCTGCGCGTCGTTCCCCTCCCCGAATTCAAGGAGGGGGAAATCAGGGTGCAGCGCGGTGTTCTTAGCCCTTCTCCCCTGAATTCGGGGGAGAAGGGTTGGGTTGAGGGGGTAATCCTATGCTTCGGCAAACAGGCTCTCAGCACTCAGCACTCGGCACTGTAGTACACGTCATTAAGGCGACGCGCATTTCCGGCGCGGAACGCCACTTGCTGATCCTGCTGCCCGCGCTCAGGGCGCGCGGCGTCGACGTGTCGCTGCTGCTGCTCGAAGACCCGGCGCACCCGGTCGCCGACATGGCGGCTGAACTGGAAGCAG
>JADLHH010000009.1 GCA_020848855.1 Anaerolineae bacterium
GTTCACAACGCTCTTGTAGGGGCGAACCCACGTGTTCGCCCGCTGGGGCAGACACACAGGTCTGCCCCTACAAAACACCTATGACCTTTTTTGACCTAAATGGCTATTTTGATGCGATGACCCTGGGTTGTTTGGAGTCTTGTCTTGCTCACAGGGGCACACCACTTTACAATCTAGTCGAGCGAGTAGAAAGCGTGTGCATCGTGGATGTATATGACGAGATTGTCAGCAAAGCGGATCGTCTGTCGGTAGCCGAAAAGGTGCGGCTGCTCGAACACCTTAGCACGGCGCTGCGCCATGACCTGGAAGTCGAGGCGTTTCAGCGGATGCCCTGGCGGGAGTTCATCGAGCGGACGGCGGGGATTCTGTCAGATGACCCGATTGAGCGCCCGCCGCAACCTCCACTGGAAGAACGCGAAATGCTCGAATGAAATATCTGCTGGATACCAACACCTGTATTCGCCATCTCAACCAGCGATCTGAGGTGATTACGCGGCGATTACTTGATACGCCCGAAACAGATATTGCTGTGTGTTCATTTGTCAAAGCGTAACTCTATTACGGTGCGATGAAAAGCAGCAATCCCCAAGGAACGATGCTCAAACAGCAAGCTTTTGTCAACCGCTTTGCCTCACTTCCGTTTGATGATCCGGCTTCTGAAGCCTATGGTCGCATTCGAGCAGCGTTGGAGCGCTCAGGAAAGCCCATAGGTGCAAATGATCTCCTGATCGCGTCAATCGCCATCACGAATGAACTGACTCTGGTCACACAACATTCGTGAATTTGGGCGTGTTGAAGGGTTACAAACAGAAGACTGGGAGATCGATTCCGATTCGTAGGTTGACGCTGCAGTTCAATTTCTCTACCCCTTAATCAGTCCGCCGTGATAGGTGAGCGCGTAGACGCGAATCCCCCGGCAGGTGATCCACTCTTTCCCGTGAAAATGTGCGACATCCCCGGAATTGGTGTCGGTATAGGTGTAGCTCTCGACCGGATGGACGAAGCCGCCGAGAAAGCGCCCTTCGCGGTACAGTTCGCTTAAGCTGCGCTTGATCACGCTGCCCGCCAGCGCCGCGTCGATTAGGTCGGGGCGCAGGATGTAGCCGTAGTAGTTCATCGCCCACACCGGCTGCGCGTCGTGATAGACCACTTCCTGCCCGATGAAATCCGAGCCGCCGAAGTAGCTGTCGAGATAGGCGAACGGCGCGGCGTGAAATTCGAGATCGACGGAGCCGGGGCGGTGTGAAGGCGCGTGCTGCCCGCCGCCGACGTAGGTGGCGGCTTTCGCCCGGACGATGAAATCGTGAAGGTGCTGAAGGGTGTAGTCGCTCATGACGCTTTCTGCCGTACCAAACAAAAAGAGGTGCCCAACTGGACACCTCTTAATGCGTAGAACTGGCGTTCGTGTGATTGGCTTGAGCGCGTCAGTTGATGTAGCTGTCCTGATCCTGTCGCAGATTCAGGTAGTCGGTGCTGGCGTTCTCGTGGCGCTCGAAGGTCAGCACGCCGTTCACCTCGTCGATGACGATCAGGTCGCCGGAGCGGAAGCCGCCGCGCAACAACTGTGCGCTCAGCTCGTTTTCGACATAGCGCTGAAGCGCCCGGCGCAGCGGTCGTGCCCCGAACTGCGGGTCCCAACCCTTCTGCGACAGCCAGCGGCGCGCCGGTTCGGTCAGGTGGATGGCGAGACCGCGCTCCGCCAGCCGCTCCGCGACTTCGTGAAGCTGAAGGTCAACGATCTGCTCGACCTGCGGCAGCGTCAGCGGCTCGAAGATGATGATCTCGTCGATGCGGTTGAGGAATTCCGGTCGGAACGCCTCGCGCATCGCCTTCTCGATCTTCTGGTGGTCGGCAACCGCCTGCTCGTCGGTCGCCTGGACGAAGCCAAGCGCGCCGCCCTTCTTGGCGTACTCGGTGCCCAGGTTGCTGGTCATGATGATGACCGTATTGCTGAAATCGACCGTGCGCCCCTGTCCGTCGGTCAGGCGACCGTCTTCGAGGATTTGCAGCAGCGCGTTCCAGATATCCGGGTGCGCCTTCTCGATTTCATCGAACAGGATGACGCGGTACGGGCGGCGGCGGACGGCTTCGGTCAACTGACCGCCTTCCTCATAGCCGACATACCCCGGCGGCGCGCCGAACAGACGGCTGACGGTGTGCTGCTCGTGATACTCGCTCATGTCGATGCGCACCATCGCTTCTTCGTCGTCGAACATGAACTCGGCGAGCGCTTTCGCCAGCTCGGTCTTGCCGACACCGCTCGAACCGAGGAAGATGAACGAGCCAATGGGGCGGCGCGGGTCTTTCAGACCGCTGCGGGCGCGGCGAATGGCGTGCGAAATCGCGGTGACAGCGCCTTCCTGCCCGATGATCCGTTCGTGGAGCGCGTCTTCCATGCGCAGCAGCTTTTCGCTCTCGGTTTCCAGCACCTGGTTGGTGGGGATGCCCGTCCACTGGGCGACGACGCCGGCGATGTCTTCGGCGCTGACGACCTCGTCAATCGTGTTTTCCTGCTGCCATTCCAGCTTAGCGTGCTCAAATTCGTCCTGAAGCTGCAAACGGCGCATCTTGTATTCGGCGGCGCGTTCATATTCGCGCGCCATGCCGGCGGCTTCTTCGTCCGCCATCAGCCGCGTCAGCACCGCCTGCATTTCCTTCAGGCGCGGCGGCAGCGAATAGAGCGCGACGCGCAGTTTCGCCGCGGCTTCGTCCAGCAGGTCAATCGCCTTATCCGGCAGCTTGCGCTCGGTGACGTAGCGATCCGCCAGCCGGGCAGCGGCGATCACGGCTTCGTCGGAGATGGTGACCTTATGGTGCGCCTCGTAGCGGTCGCGCAGCCCGAACAGCATGTCGATGGTTTCCTCGACATGCGGCTCCTCGACGTACACCGGGGCAAACCGGCGGTCGAGCGCGCTGTCCTTCTCGATGTAGTTGCGGTATTCGTCCAGCGTGGTCGCGCCGATGCACTGAAGCTCGCCGCGCGCCAGCGCCGGCTTCATCATGTTGCCCGCGTCGAGCGCGCCCTGTGCCGCACCCGCGCCGACGACCTGATGCAGCTCGTCGATGAACAGGATGATCTCGCCTTCGGCGCGCTGCACTTCTTCAATCGTCGCCTTCAGGCGCTCCTCGAATTCGCCCCGGAAGCGGCTGCCCGCCAGCATCGCGGCGAGGTCGAGGCTGATCACTTTCTTGCCCTGTAGAATTTCCGGCACATCGCCCTCGGCGATCTTCTGCGCCAAGCCTTCGACGATAGCGGTCTTGCCGACGCCTGCTTCGCCGATCAGCACCGGGTTATTCTTGGTA
>JADLHH010000010.1 GCA_020848855.1 Anaerolineae bacterium
ATTTTGATTGGCTTTGTACTGGTGATCCTGCTGCCGAACGCGCTGGCGGTAACGCTCGGCGCTGCCGGGCGGGCGATCACCCGCCTGCCGCAGTCGGTCGGCGTTACGACGGCATACGGCAGTATCGCGCCGATGTTCACGTCGTCGGTCGAATACTGGAGCACGCATATCGCCCAGTGGGCGGCGCGCTACAACCTCGACCCGAACCTGCTGGCGACGATCATGCAGATCGAATCGTGCGGCGATTCGACGGTGGCGAGCTACGCCGGGGCGCAGGGATTGTTCCAGGTGATGCCGTTCCACTTTGAGTCGGGCGAGAACCAGCTTGACCCGGACACCAACGCCATGCGCGGGGCGAATTTCCTGAACCAGTGCCTCGGCTGGGCGGACGGCAATACCGGGCTGGCGATGGCGTGCTACAACGGCGGACCGTCGGTGCTGCAGAAGCCATTCGCGTCGTGGCCCGCCCAAACCCAGCGTTACTACAACTGGGGCACGACCATCTACCAGGACGCCGTGCAGAACAAGGACAGCAGCGAATCGCTCCAGCGCTGGCTCGACGCTGGCGGCAGCAGCCTGTGCCAGCGCGCCAGCAGCTCGCTGGGAATCAGTGGGTAAGTTCCCTCGAAAACCGGATGTAAGAACTTTATCAGAGTCCACGTCAGGGTTATGGACTTTTGCGCCGAAACTGCTGTATCATACGTAGTGGCTCGTCAGATTTGCCGTTGTTGAGGTGTCCGAATGCCCGTATATACCTATCGTCGTGAAGATGGAACTACCTTTGACTATCGTCAGAAATTTCTGGATGATCCGTTGACCGTTGACCCGGAGACGGGGCAGCACGTCGTGCGCGTCATTCAGGCTGCCGGTGTCATTTTCAAAGGCTCCGGCTTCTACGTCAACGATAGCAAGAGCGCCTCGCGTTCGGCGATCAGCCCGTCGCACAAGAGTGAGGACAAAGCCGAGAGCAAGCCGGAAGCCAGCGCCGCCAAGACCGAGAGCAGCGCGCCCGCCGCCAGCCCCTCGACTGCCAGCGCGCCGACTACGACTGTTGCCGCTGCCGCCGACTGACGGCATTCGCATTTTAAATGAAAACGCCCACGACAGGTGGGCGTTTTTTGATCGCAGCCGGTGATTACCAGGCGAACGATTCCGGCGCGGGACCGCCGGGACCGGGGAAGATTTCATCCAGCGTTTTGAGTTGTTCCGGCGTCAGCCTGATTTCCAGCGAATGGACGTTGTCTTCGAACTGCTCCATCGTGCGCGGTCCGACGATGGGCGCGGTGACGGCGGGCTGCGCCAGCAGCCACGCCAGCGCGACATCGGCGGGGTGCTCGCCCAGTTCCTTGCAGAAGTTCTCGTAGCGCTCGATCTGATCGTGGTGCTTTTCGATCTGCTTCTGCATTCCCTCGCTGGCGCGGCGTCCTTCGCTGATCTTCTGCAGCACGCCGCCAAGCAGACCGCCCGCCAGCGGACTCCACGGGATCAGCCCCAAGCCGTAATCGACGCAGGCGGGCAGGACTTCCATCTCGATCATGCGGGCGTTGAGGTTGTAGAGCGCCTGCTCGCTGACCAGACCGTAGAAGTGGCGCTGTTTCGCCGCTTCGTTGGCTTTGGCGATATGCCAGCCGGCGAAATTGCTGCTGCCGACGTACAGCACCTTGCCCTGCTGCACCAGCACTTCCATCGCCTGCCAGATTTCATCCCAGGGCGTATCGCGGTCGATGTGGTGCATCTGGTACAGGTCGATGTGATCGGTTTGCAGGCGGCGCAGGCTGGCTTCGCAGGCGGCGCGGATTTGCAGCGCCGACAGGCGGCTTTCGTTGGGCCAGTCGCCCATTGTGCCGTATACTTTGGTGGCGATCACGGTTTTCTCGCGCCGACCGCCGCCCTGCGCGAACCAGCGCCCGACGATTTGCTCGGTGACGCCTTCGCCCTTCTTCCAGCCGTAGACGTTCGCCGTGTCGAAGAAGTTGATGCCCAGTTCCAGGGCGCGATCCATGATCGCATAGGACTCGGGTTCGGTTGTGTGCGGTCCGAAGTTCATCGTGCCCAGGCACAGGCGGCTGACCTTCAACCCGGTACGTCCAAGATGCGTATAATCCATTGCTAAGTCCTCATTCGTATAGCGCTGCGGAGAAATTAGCGAATTTGATAGAATGGGACAAGTGCCGCACGGACATAACCATTACGGTTGGCGAGGGATCAGGTGAGGCTGAGGGGTCTTTACAATTGAGGAAATGTTAATATTTTCTAATGGTATAATCAATTATCCAGTACCTCCGTGCTATATTCGTTATGATGGAGTGTGTTGTACCGTAAGAGCATGAACGATGAAAATGAAGCGAGTACCGGGAGCCGAAAGCAAAACACGATGACACCAGAGGCTTCGCAACCACCCGTGAACACACGACACCTTGAACTGCCGGGGGATATCACCACCCCCGCCAAGCCTGTCAAGAACGAGACTGGACCGCTCGACCTGAAACGCCCGTGGGTGGTCGAGTTCCGCATTGTCGGAACGGCATCGACGATTCAGGCGCGCGTCGGCGATACGATGACGATTGGGCGCAGTGACGCGACCAGCGGTTTCAAGCCGGAAGTCGATCTCGGCGCATACGATGCCTTCGCCAAAGGCGTGAGCCGCAGGCACGCCGTCATCACGATCAAGGATCAGAAGCTGATGCTGCGTGACCTGAACAGCACCAACGGCACGCGGCTGAACAATATCGCCTGCAAGCCGGGCGAAGCGTATCGCCTGCGTCACGGCAACGAGATCATGTTAGGGACGCTGCGTTTGCAGGTGTCGTTCGCGGTCGTCCCGGCGATGACCGATACGCAGCGGGTCGCGCCGACCGACAAGGTGGCGATGGCGTCGTTCATGAACGGCAACGGCAAGCGCGTGCTGGTCATCGAGGATGACGAGGATGTCGGCAACGTGTTCCGTATGGCGC
>JADLHH010000011.1 GCA_020848855.1 Anaerolineae bacterium
GCGTTGCGCATCTGTTCCATCAGCGGCGAATCAGGGACGTTGTGCATCGTCCCGCCGAGGATCGTGCGACCGAGCGCCGCGCTGCACGCCTGCCCGATGTACACCCCGAAAATCCGCTCAAGCTGCCGCTGCTGATCCTGCTGCTGCACTTCGATGGTTTGGCTGCCGGAAAGCTCCAGCAGTGGGCTGAGCCACGTATTGTAAATGGTCACCACCACGTCCGATTCGGGCAGCACCTGCACCCGCTGGACGCCGGTCTGGGTGGCGATGCCGGGCAGGAGCTGCCCGTCGCTGCAGGCGATCGGGATGTTCGACAGCACCGCCAGCCCCTGCAAGCCCTCGTTGGTGGGGTAGAAGCGCCGATCCATGCCGAGCCGCCGCGCCAGCCACAGCGATTGGTCGACCCCGAAGCTGGTCAGTCGCCCGGCATCGATTTCCTGCAGCAGCACAACGTTCGCGCCGCTCTGCTGGATGTTACGGGCGATGGCGTCGAGGTCGTTATTGTAGAACTCGTCGTAGCCGCCGTGAATGTTGTAGGTCGCCACGCGAATCTCGTCCAGCCCGGTCGCACCCTGAATCAGCGGCGGGCGCACGGCGACGGCGGTTCCGATTCCAGCGGCGATCACCACCACGAACGCGAACACCGACATCAACAGCGGCGCGTTACCGTTCCAGGCGACGCGCCGGTGCGTTTGGATCATCGGCAGGCTGCCGAGGAAGGTCGCCAGCAGAAGCAGCGGCAGCCCGAAGCCCCGGAAGCCGCGCAGCAATGGCGGAATGACCGTGTTCAGAAAGACGAAATTGCCGGAAAGCTCGCGCACGAAGGCGTATTCGTAGGTGAAGTTATCGCCCACCACCAGCAGCGCGAACAGTGCCGCCCCGAAGATGACCCATAAGCCACCGAGGCTGCGCTGCTTGCCGGAGCGCGGTCGTACCAGCCACCACCAGATCATGCTGACGAAGAACTGCGCGACGACCAGCGCCGCCCCGGCGATGATACCATGCAGGCGCGTGCCAAACACGACCAGCAGCACGATCAGCAGCATCCACAGCCAGCCGCGCACGTTGCCGTCGAAGACGCTGATGAATCCGCGCGCCCGCGCCCGCAGCCCTGGGATCAGCGGCAGCAGCGTGGCGATGATCACGAACGGTGCGATGGTGGTGTAATCGGTATCAGCGCGCCCGGCGATGGCGTTGGGCATCGCCAGCAGCGAAAGTTCCAGAAACAGCAGCCCGCTCAGCCCGACCGCGCCCCAGAAGGGCAGCAACCCATCGTGCGGCGAAAGCGGGTTCTCTTCGTCGTTAGTGCGCTGGCGTTCGGCGAAGTACGCGATAATGCTGATCAGGATGGCAGCGACCGTCAGGCCGATCTGAATGTCACGGAAGGCGGGCAGGATCGACAGGTCGCGGGTGTTGCCAACCGCCCGGAACAACTGATCCGCCCCGAAGCCGAGGACGAACATGTACGGGAGCATTTGCGCCCGGTTGCGGGCGATCAGCGCAATATATGCCAAGCCCGCACCGAGCGCCAGTCCTGCCGCGCCGGTCGGCGTCAGGATGCCGAACGGCATGATCAGCAGACGCCCTACCGCGACGGCAGCCACCGCCGCGATGATCAACAGGCGGAACCGCCCCACGAACAGCGTGAGCAGCGGCAGCACCAGCATCGCCAGCAGGAAAGTCACTTCCGTGTTGACCAGCGCCGGGTCGGGCGCTGGACCGGTGACCGGAAGCTGAGCGGCTTGCAGCGCCGAAACCGCCGACGCCCCGGCGACGCGGCTGTACAGCATTCCAACGAGATAGCGCACAGCCTGGATGAAGAACAGACCCGTGATACCCGCTTCAAGGATAGTCAGAAAGTGCAGCCGTTTCAGCATTCGTATCGTTCCGTGCGCAGCGCTGTGGAAAAGTTTACTGCAACGCTATAATCCTGCCAACTTTGGGACGTTCTGCCGTCTTGAACTGTGCTTCGAACTAAGAATGGTTCCGCTGGCGCGCCCGGAACTGGAGGTTGTGTCTTGGAAAAAGCCGATACCATCCTGTACGGCGGCACGGTCGTCACGATGAACGCAGCGTTCGACCTGATCCCCGATGGCGCGGTAGCGATCCGGGGGACGGATATCGCCGCTGTTGGGACGCGCGCCGACGTGCTGGCAGGCTGGCAATCTGACACCCTGATCGACTGCGCGGGCAGGATCATCATGCCCGGTCTGGTCAACGCGCATACGCATGTTCCGATGACCCTGCTGCGCGGGCTGGCGGACGACCTGCGGCTGGATGTGTGGCTGTTTGGCTACATCATGCCGACCGAGCGCGAGTTCGTGAACCCGGAATTCTGCCGGCTGGGAACGAGCCTCGCCTGCGCCGAGATGATCCGCAGCGGCATCACCAGCTTCGCGGATATGTATTATTTCGAAGCTGACGTTGCCGAAGCGACCGCAGAAGCCGGGCTGCGCGGCGTGCTCGGCGAGACGGTGCTCAAATTTCCCGCGCCCGATGCCGAGAGCTACGAGGACAGTCTGGCGTACTGCCGGGGCTTTATCGAGAAATGGCGCGGGCATCCGTTGATCACGCCCGCCGTCGCGCCACATGCCCCCTATTCGCTGACCGAGGAGATGCTCAGGCGCTGCGTCGATCTGGCGCGCGAGTTCGACGTGCCGCTGCTCATCCATCTTGCCGAGACGAAACAGGAAATCGAGAACAGCCTGAGCGAGTTCGGCACGACCGTCATCACCCACATGAACAACGTGGGCTTGTTCAACGCGAAAGTACTCGCCGCTCACTGTGTCCACGTCGACCAGAACGAAATTCACGTCCTGCACGACACCGACACCAGCGTCGCCCACTGCCCGACCAGCAACCTGAAAATCGCCAGCGGCATCGCCCCGATTACGCAGATGCTCAAAAGCGACCTGACCGTCGGCATCGGCACGGACGGGACGGCGAGCAATAACGACCTCGACATGTTCGAGGAAGTGCGGTTGACGGCGATCCTCGCCAAGACCGCTGCCAACGACCCAACCGCGCTTCCGGCACGGCAGGCGCTGCTGATGGCGACCCGGCAGGGCGCGGCGGCGCTGTTCATGGACGATATCACTGGCAGCCTGGAAGCGGGCAAGCGCGCCGACGTGATCGTGCTGGACGACACGACCCTGCACAACACGCCGCACTTCGACTACGACCCGGACGCCATTTATTCGCGCATCATCTACGCGGCGAAATCGACCGACGTGCGCCATGTGCTGTGCAACGGTCGCTGGCTGATGCGCGACCGCGTTCTGCTGACCGTCAACGAGCAGTCAATTATCGCGCAGGCACGCGAATACTCGCGCCGGGTCGATGCCTTCATCAGCCAGCGCGAGAAAGATATGCTCAGCAAGCTGCTGGCGATTGGCGGCTTGAGCCAGAGCGAGAGCTTCGAGGTGCAGGTCAAGGCGACCCTGCGCGACGAATCCGCGCTCGACGCGCTGTTCAAGCACCCGGACGTGGAGATCGTCAAGTCGGTGCATTACCGGCAGTACGACACCTACTTCCTGTTCGCGGACGACGCCGACGGGCGCGTGCGCTACCGCGAAGATGCCCGGCTCGACAAAAACGGCGAGGTCGAAGCCGTGCGCGCCCGCCTGACCTTCACCATGCCGACCAAAGAGCGCGAATTCCATTCGACGATCCTGCTGTCGCACTCGCGCTTTATCGCCGACGCCAACCAGTCGCTGCGCTTCTACCGCGAATACTTCCGCCCCGTCAGCGAGCGGACGCTCAACAAGGATCGCTGGCGCTGGCACATCTATTTCCGGGGAGTGCTGTATTACGTCAACGTCGACCGGGTGCTGGAACCGGCGCTGCCGGGGCTGTTCATCGAACTCAAGAGCCGAACGTGGTCGGCGCGCGACGCCGAAGCCAAAGCCCAGAGCATCGCCGAAATGCTCGGCATCCTGGAAATTGCCCCGGACTCGATTGTCGGCAGCGATTATCTGGAGATGGAAAACGCCTGATACTTTGAGCGGCGAGCGACAACAAAAACCACGCCGGAGCGCCTCCGGCGTGGTTTTTGTTGAAAACCGATTCGTGCTAGCCCGCGTATTCGGGTAGGCTGTCGACCAGCCGGGTGTTGACCGTCAGGATGATCTCGTCCTCACCGGTCAGTCGAATCCAGTTCGTTGGGATCAGCTTGCGATCCTTGAACAGCAGCCCCTGCGAGATCACGATGTGGGTCGCCTGATTGGTTGCGGCGTCCGTGAAAACCTCTTCGACGTTGCCGACGTGCTCGCCGTCACTGCTGACGATACGCGCGCCTTGCTTGACGGCAACTGTGCCCGCCGGGATATTCTGCTGGCGCCGTTCGACGTAATCCGGCTGCGGTACGTACGCCGGTGCGCCGATATAGCTGCCGTAACCCCACCACGCCGTGCCGATCGGCGGATACATGTACAGCGAGTCGGCGTAGCGGTCCTTGCCATAGTCGCGCTCGTCGGTGGGGATGTAATACGTTTCTTCATATTCCGGCAGGTTTTCCAGCGCGGCTTCTGTCTGACGCAGCGTCACCTGTTCGTCGGTCGCCGTCTCCACCATATCGATCGGGACGACTTTGTCTTCGGTGAACAGCCAGCCCTTGCGGACGACCAGGGCGTTCACTTCGTCGCTGCGCGGGTCGAGGACGATGCGGTCAATCGTGCCGACATCCTGATTATCGGACGTGTAAACATGCGTACCCTGTTTGAATTGCATATTCATTGTCGAGTCGGTCTTGAGGCGATCCATGCTAACCTCCTGCTGAACCTCATACGTTAAATTACAATTATTATTATACCGCAGTAGCAGCCATTGAGCACTTAGAGGTTTGTCAGAAGTGGTTAAGCATCACGTGAGAACAGCGGGGGTAGGGGGACTCAGCAAAAGGGGGCGTCCTACTCAATCGAAGCAAGACGCCCCGTGACTAAATCAACTTGACACGCAAGTCGATCAACTTGCTTCTGGCTGATTATCTTTATTATGAGCGCCAATATAATCAAAAACGGTGATAAGCTGGTCTACGACAATTGTTCTTAGTCAGGACGAAGGTGTGAGCTATGCATGACGAACCTGTGACCGTTGAAACATTAAAAGCGTTTCTCGATGCGTTCAATCGCCATGACCTCGATGCCATTATGTCGTTCTTCGCCGATGACTGTGTATTCTTTCTGCCTCGCGGTCCAGAACCCTGGGGAACGCGCTTTACGGGGCGAGACGCCGTTCGTGAGGGTCTTGCATCTCGGTTCGCCGGGCTTCCAGACGTGCATTACGGAGATGATCGTCATTGGGCGTGTGGCAGACTTGGGGTGTCCGAATGGCTGCTTACCGGGACAACACCAGCAGGCAAACGTATAGAAGTAAGAGGTATTGACTTGCTGGAATTTGAAGGCGGCAAAATCATTCGAAAAGATTCATATTGGAAGCTCGTCGAATGATCGTCGGAGCGGTTCGCGGCAATTCCGAGATTCGTCGCAAGTTATCATAACGATCAATATACGATTGCGTTACAAAGAGCGCCTATTCTTCCGGGTTGTTCAGCCGGAAGCCGTGCCCGCGCACCGTGATGATGTACTGCCAGTCGGGGTCGACTTCGGCGAGGCGGTCGCGCAGGCGGCGCACCAGCGCGTCAATCGCCTGTTCGCTGACGCCTTCGCCGACCGCGTCGGGCCACACGTTCTCGACAACGGCATCGCGCGTGCAGATGCGCCCGGCGCTGCTGTACAGCAGTTCCAGCAGCCGGTACTGCGGTGGGCTGAGCGGCGGATCGATTTCGGTGTCGTTCAGAAACACGCGGCGAGCGTCGCGGTCAAGCCGCAGCCGACCACCGTGCAGGTTCGTCGGCACTTCGAACGCCAGCGGGGCGGTCGCGCCGGAGCCGACGAATTCCAGCCGCACGGCGAGCGCGAGGTCAATCTTGTCGCCGTCGTACAGCCGGCGCACGCCCTTGACCTGCTGCCCGTTCACCCACGTGCCATTTCTGCTCTCTAGGTCTTCAAGAAAATAGACGTCATCTTCTTTGAATATTCGGATGTGCTGGCGCGATACCTGGCGCTCCGGCAGAACGATGTCACATTCTTCGCCGCGCCCTACGGTTACGTTGTCGCGCGCCAGGGTTAACTGGTGATCCTTGAATCGGTCGTCATGGATGATCAGGATCGGGCGTTCCTTGCTGGACTCGGACATTCCGCGCCACTCCCAGACATGCCGCTGCGAACTGCTAAGTTAAGACTTAATTATACACACACTCACGTTACTGACCACCTGAAGGAATAATCACGTCGGCAGATTCGACGTATCCCGTCCATAAGCCCTGGTCGTTGTAGATCGGCGTTGCCAGCGTGCCGGCTCCCTGAACGATCTGCCCGCTGGAGTTATTGCGATAGAAGGCTCGCACCCGCGCCGAGCCGGACGTGACCGCCGGGTCTGGCAAAACGTTGCCCGCCGGGAATTCGACGGTGATCACGCAGCTCTGGCGCGGACCCAGCAGCCGGAGATTCTGCTCCGGCACAGTGCCGCTGTCCTGCCGCTGCGAACCGGCGAACAGCGAGTTGGTCGGCGTGAAGATCAGCCCGACGCCGCTCGTCCCGTTATCCCCGACGATCACGGCATTCGGGTCGTAGACGAACGGCACGGTGCCGAGCGAGTTGTTGGTGATGATGATGTTGACGAACAGGCTGGCGCTGGGGTCGGTAGGGATGGCGGTCGTCTGTACACGCAGGCTGAACGGCGCGGTTGCAGCGCGTCCCAGCAGCGACTGGTGAAACGCGCGGTCGTCGGCGGTGCGCAGCCAGCTACACGGCGCGCCCTCGTAGAACTGCGGGATTACGTTGGACAGGAAGCGCGGCACAACCGACGGCGTAGCGAAGACCGCCAGCAGCAGCAGCAGGATGAGTCCAATGAACAGGTTTGAGCTACCGCCCCGACGCATTCGTTTGCTCCGTTCGTGCCGCTACTCGTGAAGCCACCGCGCCGCCGCCTCGATCAACTCGGCGCGCGCGGTACTGTCCACATTGTGCCACAGGATCGCATGATCGTGCCCACGAAACCAGGTGTACTGGCGGCGAATGAACCTGTGGGAGGCGGTCTGCGTCGCCCGAATCGCCTCGTCGAGCGGCACGCCGTCGAGCAGATGCCCGGCAAGCTGGGCGTAGCCTAAGCCGCTCATCGACGGCAGTCGGCGGTCGTAGCCTTTATCGAGCAGTGCCCGCACTTCATCCAGAAACCCTCGCGCCATCATGTCGAGCACGCGCAGGTCGGCGCGCGCGTACAGCCGCTCGCGTTCCATCGTCAGCCCGTAGGTCATCACGCGGTAGGACGGGGGCTGCTTGCCGCGCTGGGCGCTGAACGGCTGCCCGGTTTCGATGCACACTTCCAGCGCGCGGACGATTCGCCGCAGGTTGCTCGGCTCGACGAATTCTGCCGCCTGTGGGTCGAGCGCCAGCAGCCGGGCATACAGCGCTTCCACGCCGCCGGATTCCGCTTGGGCTTCCAGTTCGGCTCGAAGGGCGAGAGTGGGCGGCACTTCCGGGATCGACCAGCCTTCCAGCAGCGCCGTGATGTACTGCCCCGTCCCGCCGACCAGCAGCGGCAGCTTCCCCCGGCAGTGAATGTCGGCGATGGCGTCGTAGGCGAGGCGCTGGTACTGCGCCAGCGACAGGTCTTTGTCCGGCGCGACCACGTCGATCAGGTGATGGACGGCTTGGGCGCGTTCTTCGGGCGTCGGCTTGGCGGTGCCGATGTCCATCTCGCGGTAAATCTGGCGGCTGTCGGCGCTGACGATCTCGCCGTCCAGCGCCCGCGCCAGATCGATTGCCAGCGCTGTTTTGCCGACGGCGGTCGCGCCCAGCACGACCAGCAAAGGCTCACCAGTCGAGGGCATTTTCGATGTGCTCAACGGCTGGCGCGCCTCTGGACGGGATCGTGACGGCGACCACGTCGATCCGCCAGTCGGTGTCCAGTTCGTGTTGTTCGAGGTAGAGGTAAGCGGTGCGTTCCAGAATCTGGCGCTTGCGCGGCGTGATGCTTTCGAACGCCGCTTCGATGCCTTCCCGGCGAGTCTTGACTTCGACAAAGACCACCGTCTGACCCCGCCGGGCGATCAGGTCGAACTCGCCGGTTGGGCAGCGCCAGTTCACATCGGTAACGTCGTAACCGTGCCGTGTGAGGTAGTCGGCGGCGATCTGTTCGCCCTGTCTGCCGAGCGCCGAGCGTCGTGTCGTCATGCCGCGTATTGTACAGCATCCGGCAGCGGTTTGCGGGAATAGGGTGCTGACGTAGGGGCGAGGCAACGCCTCACCCTTATCCGATTCCTGGCGTTCTTGGCGTCTTGGCGGGGAATCAAAGGGACGGCTTGTTGAGCCGTCCCGGTTCGTTAGTTTCTTGGCAGAATTCTGCGGAACTTGTACCCGTAGACGATCATGCCGCGCGGTCCTTCGGTTGTCAGCTTGCGAGTGACCATCTCGACCCGGTCGCCGATAGTGGGCGGCTCGTCCAGATCGGTGATCTGAGCGGTGATCAGCGGTCCCTCGTCCAGCTTCACCAGCGCCAGCACATAGGGCGCCTGATCTTCGTAGCCTTCCGGCGGTTCCTGAACGGTCGTGAAGCTGTAGATTTCGCCCGTCCCGGCGAACGTGAATCGCTCGGTCTGAACGTCGGGCTTACGCGCTTCCATCATTAACGACCCACAACAACCGGCACGCGCTCCTGCACCGTCTTGACTTCGCGCTGCTCAATGCACGCGACCGGGCGCGCCTGAAGCCGGACTTCGCCGTTGACATAACGCACGCCTTGCAGACGATAACGCTGGGAATTCAGCCGCCAGTGACGTGAAATCTGCATCGTTAACTCCTCACACCATCGCTTCGTGCTTGTGCTGTTTCGCACAAGTTGCGGTCATTATAGGCTTCGGAGCCTATCAAAACCTATCACACGAGGGGGAAATGCTTTCAAACCCTCTCAATCATCACCCTGTAAGCGTCAGCTTTGCAGGATGTGGGTGATCGCAGTGCTGGCTAAACCGCCGACGCTCTGGATGACGGCAGTCCGGGCATCCGCCACCTGATTCGCGCCTGCCTGCCCGCGAAGCTGCAGCGCCGCTTCGACCGCCTGATAGACTCCGGTCGCGCCGACCGGGTTGCCCCGGCTCTTGAGTCCGCCGAATGTGCTGATCGGCAGCGCGCCGTCCAGCCCGATCTGATCCGCCAGTTTCCAGCCTTCGCCGCGCGCCGCGAACCCGGCGGCTTCCAGCGCCAGCACGCTCAGGATGGTGAAAGCGTCGTGCAGTTCCAGCAGGTCGATGTCGCCGCGTTCGATCCCCGCCTGCGCCAGCGCCTTGCGCGTCGAAAGCGTGACGGCTTTCAGCGTCAGCAGGTCGTCGCGGTCGTGCAGCGCGAGCGTGTCGGACGCCGCGCCGCTGCCGATGATGCGGATCGGCTGTGGGACGAGGTCGCCGGCGCGTTCGGCGCTGGTCAAAATGACCGCTGCCGCGCCGTCGGCGTCGGGAGCGCTGTCGAACAGGCTGACCGGATCGGAGATCATTGGCGCGCGGGCGAACGCTCCCGGCTTGATCTTGTTTCGGTACATGGCGTTCTCGTTCTTGCCGCCATTGGCGTGCGCGTTGATGGTGAAGTTCTCGAACGCGCCCAATTCGACGCCGAATTCCGTCATGTAGCGCCGCATGAGCAGGGCGGCGAGGGCGGGCAGCGTCGCGCCGTGAACTGCCTCGTAGTCGGCGTCCAGGCTGACCGAGCGCGCGCCGGTGCGCGCCGTGCCGATCATGTCGGTCGATTTCTCGACGCCCAGCACCATCACCGTCTCGACCGCGCCCGATGCCACTGCCAGATAACCTGCCCGCAGCGCCGCCCCGCCTGACGCTTCGGCGGCTTCAATCGTGAAAGTTTCGACGCCGTTCAGCCCGCTGTGGTCGGCGATCAGCGGCGCGAGGTGCGACTGGCTGCTGATCGACGCGCCGTAAGCATTGCCGACGTACAGCGCGTCAACTTCGCTGATGCTCGCGTCGTCAATGGCGGCGCGGACGGCATCCGCCGCCAGCATCCGCAGGCTCGAATCCCAATGTTCTCCAACCGGCGTCTGCCCGACGCCGATGATTGCTACATCTCTCATTTCGCATCCTCTCTCGCGTAGGGGCACGACATGTGGTGCCCCTACAACGTCGATTTCAGATTGGTCAGTCCTTCAACAGCCCGCGATAGCGGACGTAGGTGGCGTAATCGACAACCGTGCGCCGGGCAATGTAATCGCGAGTCTTGGGGGCGCGGTCGCGTATCTGGTCGATGCGCTCGGTTACGAGCAGGTCGAACGAGTCCGAACCCGCGCCGCTGCCGTAGCTGGTCATCAGGATGCGGTCGCCCGGCTTGGCGATGTCGAGGATCGCCGTCAAGCCCAGCATACACGAGCCGGAATACAC
>JADLHH010000012.1 GCA_020848855.1 Anaerolineae bacterium
CCCGGCTACCACTTCAAGCCCGCTCAAGCGGGCTGAAACCGGACGAGCCGGGGGATTTCAGCCGACTTGAGTCGGCTTGCCTGTCTAGCCAGACCTTTCGAAGGTCTGGCGACCGGAACTCAACACCTGAAAAATGAGAGAGGATTTCCTTATCTTGGTGTCTATGGGGTACGGCATGTCGTGCCCCTACCGCAGATCAATATCCCGTCTCAGTCCTCAGTCCTGTATGACTCAGTCCTATCTTTTACCACGGTTCTTCTTCGCCATCCCAGCGGAAGAGCCTGCCCGCTTCATACGACGTGACCGCATCGATGATCTGGATCATGCCGCTGACGGAGCGCGCGGGCGAGAGTTCCGCGCCGCGCCCGCCCATATCGGTACGCACCCAGCCCGGATCGAGCACGAAGGCGGTGATGCCGCGCAGGTCGAACGCGAGCATCCGCGTGAACATGTTGAGCGCCGCCTTGCTGGCAGAATAGCCGTAGGGTCCGCCGTCCGGCTTGAGCGCAATCGAGCCATGCTCGGACGTGATGCCGACGATCTTCGGGTCTACACCGCGCTGGAGCAGGTCGAGGTAGCGCTGGGCGATCAGCACCGGGGCAACCGCGTTGACGCGCAGGGTGTAGAGCAAATTCTCGAACGTGAGCGAGCCGAGTTCGTCGTCATCGACCAGCACACCGGCGTTATTGATCAGCAGGTCGAGCACCTCGGTCTGCGCCCGCACGACGGCATACGACGATTCGATGCTGCGCTCGTCGGCAACGTCGAGCGTGATGACGTGCAGGCGCTCCGACTCGTACTCGTGAAGCTGGTCGGCATTTTCGGGGTCGCGGCAGGCGGCGAACACCTCGTCGCCGCGCAGCAGGAACTGCCGCACAAACTCCAAGCCAATGCCCCTTGATGCACCGGTGACGAGAACTCGCCGCATAGCCCCCCACTCCTTATCGTGCCGCAAACCATAACCTAAATCGGCGCGAGAGTAAAGCCGCGCGCATCTACGGTATAATCACGTAGAAGCAGGAGCAGGAGCCAGCCGATGACCGCCTATAACGTCACCGCCGCGCACATCACCCAGACGCCGGGCATCTGCGGGGGGAAACCGTGTATCGCCGGGCGGCGCATCCGCGTGCAGGATGTCTACGTGTGGCATGAGACGGTTGGGATGAGCGCAGAAGCAATCGCCAGCGAATACAATCTCTCGCTGGCGCAGGTTTATGCGGCGCTGACTTTCGCCTATGAGCATCTCGACGAAATCCTAGCCGACATTCAAGCCAGTGATGAAAATGTCGAGTCGTTCAAACGCGATTATCCTGAAAACGTGAAGAAACTGCCCGGTGAGTGAAATACGCTTCTATCTGGACGAAAGCGTATCCAACGCAGTCGCTGGTGGGCTGCGAACGCAAGGGATTGTCGTCCTGACAACACCTGAAGCCGGGCATCTCGAATGGAGCGACGAACAACACCTCAAATTTGCGCGCGAACAGCGATTCGTGTTGGTCACACAGGACGATGACTTTCTGACACTGGCACGGAATATGGAACACGCGGGAATCGCCTACTACAAACCACAGACCCGTAATGTGAAAGCGATTCTGCGCGGTCTGTTCGGGCTGCATCGAGACATAACTCTAGAAGAAATGGAAAACGCCGTCCGGTTTATCTGAGCTGGGGAGAAGCACCGATGTCCAAAATCGTCGTCACGGGGGGAAGCGGAAAAGCCGGGCGCGCCGTCGTGCGCGATCTGGTCGATCATGGCTACGAGGTATTCAACGTCGATACCGCGCCGCCCGCCGAGCGCATCGCGCCGTTTTTGCGCGCCGACCTGACCCACTACGGCGAAACGCTCGAAGTGCTGCAGGGCGCGGAAGCGGTCGTCCACCTCGCCGCCATCCCCGCGCCGGGGCTGTACACGGAAGAAGTCACCTTCCGCGTCAACAGCGCGCTGAATTACAACGTGTTCGCGGCGGCGCTGGCGCTCGGCTTGAAGCGCGTCGTGTGGGCGAGCAGCGAGACGACGCTCGGCTTGCCGTTCGACCGTGAGAAGCCGAAGTACGCACCCATCGACGAGCAGCACCCGCTTTATCCCGAATCGAGCTACGCGCTTTCGAAGGTACTGGCGGAAGAAATGGCGCGCCAGATGAACCGCTGGAGCGGCATTCCGTTCGTCAACCTGCGCTTCTCGAACGTCATGGAGCCACACGATTACCAGCGCTTCCCCGGCTTTTCGGCAGACCCGTACCTGCGCAAGTGGAACCTGTGGGGCTATGTCGATGCCCGTGACGTAGCGCAAAGCTGCCGTCTGGGGCTGGAAGCCGACATTCAGGGCGCGGAGTCGTTCATCATCGCCGCAGCGGATACGTGCATGACCCAGACCAACCGTGAACTGATGGCGGAAGTCTTTCCCGGCGTGCCGCTGCGCCCGGATATTGGTGACCACGACACGCTGCTGAGCATCGACAAGGCGCGGCAGATGCTCGGTTACCAGCCGGAACATTCGTGGCGTCGATACGCGACGATCTAGCCGGGAGCAGCCCACACGCATGACCCGCCGCGATCTCCTGCTGCTGGTTCTGGCATTCCTGATCACCCGCGCGGCATTCACGGCGGCGGGCGTGCTGGCGATGCGTTTTCTGCCCTCGACCGAGGGTGACGAGTACACCCACCTGCTCGATGGCGGGACGGCGCTCGACATGTGGTATCGGTGGGACGCCGGCTTCTACGCCTCGATTGCCACCTACGGCTACGATTGGGTCAACGAACAGCGCCCGGCGGACGACATGGCGTTCCTGCCACTGTATCCGCTGGCGATCCGCGTCGTCGGCGGCATGACCGACACCGGCTGCGCGCTGTCGCCGTACCTGAGCACCTGCGCGACCATCGGCGGCGTCGCGGTTTCCAACGCCGCGCTGCTGCTGGCGACACTGCTGCTGTTCGACCTGGCGCGGGCGCATTATGGCAGAAAGACGGCATGGGGCGCGGCGCTGCTGCTGCTCATCTCGCCGATCAGCGTGTATCTTTCCGGCGTGTACACCGAGTCGCTGTTTCTGCTGCTCACGCTGCTGACATTCTGGCTGCTGGAGCGCGACCGCTTCGTGCTGGCGGTAGGCGTGGCGGCACTCGCCTGCCTGACGCGCTCGGTGGGCGTGGCGCTGTTCGTGCCGCTGGCGTGGGCTGCGTGGAACGGGCGCGCCGGCTTTTCTACCCCCTCCCCGACCCTCCCCCGACTTCAGGGGGGGGAAAAAACCGACGGCAATCCAGATAGCTCCCCCTCTCCCCGCCTGCGTGGGAGAGGGGCAAGCGACGAAGTCGCGCGGGGTGAGAGGTCGAACGGGCGCACAGCCGTGCGCCCCTACAGAACTGCGCTGGCGTTCATTCCGCCGCTGATCTTCGCCGGGTATATTCTGCTGGCGGGGATCAGTGTGGGCGACCCGCTGGCGTACTTTAAGACCTACGGCTCGACGTGGGGGCGCACCACCGGATCGCCGATACAGGCGTTCACCGTCTATTTCAGCGGCGAGCCGGTCGCGCTGTTCGGCTGGAGTCCCGCGTGGATCGACCTGATCCTGACGTTGGTCTATCTGGGGCTGGTGGCGGCGCTGCTGATCAGCGACAAGACACGGGTATGGGGCTTGTTCGCGCTGGTTTCGCTGCTGATCCCGATCGCCACCGGGTCGCTGCTGTCGATGCCGCGCTTCGGGGCGACGCTGTTCCCGTTCTACATCCTGCTGGCGCACCGGGCGGATCGCTGGTACAGGCGGGCAATCGTGTACGGCGCGGCGGCGGCGCTGGCGCTGCTGTTCCTCTCGCGCTTCGTCACCTGGCGCTGGATCGCCTGATTCGTGCATCTCTGAAGCAAAAATCTATGCTGTATACCGCTTAATCCCCTTACAATAAATTAGTTGGCGGATCGGCTGGATCGCAGGTGGGGAATTACGTGATCGTGCATAAAGGGCTGGATAGTCAGGTCATCATCGAGGGACTCAACCAGGGGATTCTCATCTTCAACAGCGCCAACCGCCTCGTGCAGGAAAACGCCGCCGCCCGCGCAATCCTCGGCAGCGATATTCGGCTGATCCGCGACGAAGGCTGGATCGCCGCCGCCGTGCTGTTCAACGGCAGACTCACCGACCCGACGCGCATGATCGAGATCGTGCGCGACCAGGCGATTGATTCGGGGCAGCCGGAACGCTTCCACATCTACCGCGCCGGGGAACGCCTGCCGTGCTGGATCACGGCGCTGCGCTCGCATGACGACACCTACATCATGATCACCATCGAAGTGCCGGACTGGTCGGCGGTTTCGGACGTGATCGAGAAATACCTCGACGAAGTGCGCGAGGTCGTCACCGCCACCGACGGGCACGCCAAGCTGATCGCCCAGACGATCAACGGCGTGAAGGCGACCGACACCGCCGAGCAGCTCGGCAAGCGCATCACCGGCTTCACCCAACTCATCGACATCCACATGTACCGCCTGCGCAGCCTGACCGACCTGGTCGAGCGGCTGGAACACGTCCGCACCGGGCAGGTGCGCGCGACCTGCCGCGAGCGGCTGCGGCGGGTGGTGGTGTACGATTTCATGGAAGACCTGCTGGAAGCGATGGACGAAATCTCGCTGGTCGACCCCGAAACCGACGCCGGCGATTACCGCAGCCGGATACACGCCGTCGTCCCCCGGCAGCTTGCCGTCACCGCCGCGCCGGACTACCTGGCGAACGTCTTGCGGGACGTGCTGCGCAATGCTATCATGTACAGTGCGCGGGAAGCGCCGGTCAAAATTGTCGCGCATGTGGCGACCCCCACCACCGTCCAGATCGACGTGGTTGATGAGGGGTACGGGATACGCACGATCGAGATGGAACGGGTTTTCCTGCCGTTCATGCGCTCCCGGCAGCCGCAGATCATGGGTGAGTTTGGCTACGGCTTGAGCCTGTACCTGTGCAAGAACGAGGTCGAAGCGATGAATGGGCGTATCTGGTTTCAGACCGAGGAAGGCGTCGGCACGACCTTCAGCATCAAGCTGCCCGCCTGGCGCGATACCAGCCGCCTGTCGTCCCAGTCCTCTCAGCGATAGCGTCGCCGCGCCTGCACCGTCGTGAGGATTAGTCATACGCGCCTCCCCAGCGGTCAGGGGAGGCGTTTTTGTTTTGGGAGCAGCCATGAGCCTGAATTCGCTGACGCCGGAATTATTCGACACGCTGATCATCGTCGTGATCATCCTTGGGCTGGCGCTGGCAATCGTGCGGCTGTACGCCGACTTCACGCGACCGCTGCCGCCGGACGACAACGAGGATACGCGACCGAACGCCATTCAAAAACAGGACTGAGAGAAGAAAGTGCTGAGTACCGAGTGCTGAGAGCTGAGAAAAGATAAAACTCAGTCCTCAGTCCTCGAACCTCAGTCCTGGAATACTTGCGTTACTTCAGCAGGAGGCATGAACCATGCTCGACATCGCCCTGATCCGTGAGAAGCCGGAATGGGTCAAAGAACAAATCCTGAAGCTCAACGACCCGGCTGCCGCCGCGCGCGTCGACGCCATCATCGAGCTGGATAAGCAGCGCCGCGCCCTGCTGACCGAATCCGAGGCGATTCAGGCGGGACGCAATAAGCTGAACAAGAATATCGGTCGGCTGCGCGGCGACAGGAAAAGTGACGCTGCCACCCGCGCGGCGCGCGCGCTGGAAGCGGCGAAGCTGATCGACGCGGGGAATTACGACGGCGCGGCGAACATCCTGAGCGGCGATGTCGCCGTCACGCCGGACGCGACGATTGACGCCGAGAAAGCGCTCGCCGGGCTGATGAGCGCCGTCGGCGCGCTGGGCGGGCGCGTCGAGGACATCAACGAGCAGATCAAGCAGGTCGAGGCGACGCTGGAAGAAAATATGCTGTGGCTGCCCAACCTGCCGCACGAAAGCGTGCCGGTGTTCGACAGCGAGGAACACAACATCCCCTGGACGCCGGAGGGCGAATTCTTCGAGTTCGACTTCGAGCCGAAGCCCCACTGGGATTTGGGACCTGAACTCGACATCATCGACTTCGAGCATGGCGTCCGCATGATGGGGTCGCGGGCGTACATCCTCAAGGGGATGGGGGCGCGCTTGCAGCGGGCGCTGATCAGCTTCTTCCTCGACATGGCGCGGGAGAAGGGTTTCACCGAACTGTACGTGCCGTATCTGATGCGCGAGGAGATGTTCTACGGCGCGGGGCAGTTCCCGAAATTCCGCGACGTGGTCTACTACGACGCCGACGCCGACCTGTACCTGCTGCCGACCGCCGAGGTCGCCATCACCAACCTGCACCGCGACGAAATCCTCGACGAAGCCGCGCTGCCGCTGTACTACGTCGCCCACACACCCTGCTTCCGCCGCGAAAAGACCAGCGCCGGGCGCGACGTGCGCGGCATCAAGCGCGTGCACCAGTTCGAAAAAGTCGAGATGTACAAATTCACGTCGCCGGAAACCAGCTACGCCGAACTGGAAGCGCTCGCCGAAGCCGCCAGCGACATCTGCCGGGCGCTGAAGCTGCCCTTCCGCCGTCTGGAGATCGTCACGGGCGACCTGGGCTTCGCCGCCAGCAAGAAGTACGATATCGAGGTGTTTTCGCCCGGCTGCAACGAGTGGCTGGAAGTCAGCTCGTGCAGCAACACCGAAGATTTTCAGGCGCGCCGCGTCAACGTCAGGTATCGCCCGGCGGAGGGCAAGAAAACGCAGTTCGTCCACACGCTCAATGGCAGCGGGCTGGCGACACCGCGCGTGATCATCGCCATTCTGGAGAATTACCAGCAGGCGGACGGCAGCGTGGTCATCCCGGAGATGCTGCGCCCGTACATGGGCGGCGCAGAGGTGATCCGCAAGCCGTCGTAAGCTGTTAACCGCCCGGCGGCAGATAGCGCCCTAAACGCCACAAGCGCAGGCGCTCGACAATGCGTTCTTCATCATTGAGACGCAGCAGACGGATGGTGATCTGCCCTTGTGGCGTGAGCGCATGAATTTCGCCGGCGTCGAAGCGGAAGTGCTGTTGCCACACGTCACGGCGCGGATGAAACAAAGCAACAATTTCTCCGCTGGCTGGATCAAATGAACATAAGTCGCTGCCTTTGTAGCGGTTGCAATCCGCACAGCTCAGGCAGAGATTGTCTCTGGCTGTTTCGCCGCCGTGTTTTTCGGCATAAATGTGATCGACCTGATGCGTCCAGAAGGC
>JADLHH010000013.1 GCA_020848855.1 Anaerolineae bacterium
CAGTTACGAATACATCGCAAGCGAATAGAAGGTGGGCTATGGACAGGCGACCACGTGTCATCATCGTCGGTGCTGGCTTCGGCGGCTTGTACGCTGCGCAGGCGCTCAAGGGTAAGCCGGTTGATGTCCTGTTGATCGATCGACAGAACTATCACACCTTCACGCCGCTGTTGTATCAGGTGGCGACCTGCGGTCTGGAAGCCGAGGAGATCGCATACCCGGTGCGCGGCATTTTTCAGGGCGCGTCGAACATCGCTTTTATGCTCGGCGAGGTGATCGGTATCGACACAACCGAGAAGATCGTCTCGGTGCGCACCAACGGAACCGTCCGGCGCGAGTCGTATGATTATCTGGTGCTGGCGGCGGGCAGTGTGACCAATTTCTTCGGCAGCGACGACATCGCGCAGACGTCGTTCGAACTGAAGACGCTGAACCATGCCGTTACGCTGCGCAATCACATACTCCGGCTGTTCGAACGTGCCGCGTGGTCGGATGATCCCGATTATCGCAAGGCATTGACGACGCTGGTGGTTGTCGGCGGCGGTCCGACCGGGCTAGAAACGTCCGGGGCGCTCTACGAGCTTTACGAGCACGTACTCGACAAGGAATACGCTGACCTCGCGCCGCGCATCGTGCTGGTCGAGGCGCTGGATCGGCTGCTGACGCCATTTCCGCCCGAATTGCAGCAGTCGGCGCATCAACAGCTTGAGTCGCTCGGCGTCGAAGTCATCCTCGGCAGGTCGGTCACCGAGACCGCACCGGATCACGTCACGCTGAGCGATGGTACGGTCATCCCGACCTACACGCTCATCTGGGGTGCTGGTGTCAAGGCGTCGCCGTTAGCGGACATGCTCGGCGTGCCACTCCAGCGCGGCGGGCGCGTCCCGGTCACTCCGACGCTCGAAGTCGCCGACTGCTCGGATGTCTACGTGGTCGGCGACATGGCATATCTCGAAGACGCCAACGGCACTCCGTACCCGATGATGATCCCCGCCGCCAAGCAGCAGGGGAGGCTGGCAGCGAAGACTCTCCGGCGGCGGCTGAAGGGCTGGCAGCCGGAAGCGTTCCGCTACATCGATAGGGGCATCATGGCGACCATCGGGCGCAACCGCGCCGTCGCCTACATCTTCTACCGCGTCAAGCTGAGCGGCTATCTTGCGTGGCTGTCGTGGCTTGGCTTGCACCTGGTCACACTAATGGGTTTCCGCAACCGTCTGAACGTGCTGGTCAACTGGGTGTGGAATTATTTCACCTACGACCGCTCGGTGCGCGTCATTCTGGAAGCGATGCCGCAGCCGGAGCACGAACCATTGGAGCCGACTCTTGCCGAGTAGCCGGTTTGGTCGCTACAATACGCGGGATGCCTTCACGTGACGAGGATAGACACATGAGCAACGAGCAGGTTCTGCTGCAAAAACGCGATGCCAAGGCGAAACCACACCTTGAGCAGTATGCTCCCGTGTGGCTCGTCAACCAGATCGTCATTTCCGAAGACGAGGCGGTACAGTTCAACGTCGTCTTCATGCATAACAGCTATGGCTGGGTCAACCGGCGCTATCGGTATGACGGCTTCAACAATGTCCTGTATTACAAAGGGCAGGTGCTGCTCTCTGAAGACGAAGCGCTCCAAATCCAGTTGAAAGAGCCGTATATCAGCGTGACCGTTGCCGACATTCCCAACGCTTACGGCGGCTGACCTTCCGAACGTGTACGAAACAACAGGGACGCTCATGCGCCCCTGTTTGTTTGCCCCGCTAGAGCTTCGCTTTCAGCTTAAAAACCCTGGTGTCGGTCGCGCCCATGCGATACTTATACGTCTCGTTTCCGCGCAGGAAGTCGAATACCTGTCGCTGATTCGCAATCGCGTCCCGGATGTTGTATGACAGCAGCACGATGCCCGCGCTCAGGTGAGCATTTTCCTGCGGCAGCAGCCCGGAATTGTAGACGAGGATGCGTCCGTTGTAGTCGAAGTCGCAGTATGCCGCCGACGGCGTGCCGTTGATGACCAGAAAGGTCAGCTTCAGCCAACCGCAGCCGTGTACCTGCGGAACGACCGACTTGAAGAACGCCAGATTCAGCGGGTCTTCGAGGAATTTCGCTTTTTCGGGATGGCTGGAGCGCATCAGGTGCAAAAACTGGTCGACTGCTTCGTCGATGCTGCCCTGATAGTGCCGGTCGACCACGCGCCATTCAATTTTGGCTTCGCTTTCGGCGCGGCGCATCTTGCGGCGGATTTCGTGGCGCTGTTTCTTGTCCAGACCTTCCAGGTAGCCTTCCCAGCTATCGGGCAGTGAGATAACCGGGCATACCTCCTGAAATTCGATCTCGGTCGTGAAACCCTGTTCCTGCAATTTCCCCGGAAAGCTCGCCAGGCTGGGCGAGGCTTCCGGGATGTTACACCAGTTGATGCGGTCGTAAGCGCCGGCGTTTGCCTTCAGGAACGCGGCGAATTCGGTCTGGACGGCATCCATATAGGCGGGGTCGGCGATGATATCGACGTAATCGGTCACGTCCACGCAGCCGATTGTCCGCACGACGCGCTCGCCGTCGCTGTTCTGGATGAACCACGAACCGATGCCGACCAGCCGCCCATTGTCGTCCCGGCAGGTGATCACCCAAAGCTGCCCGGCATGATAGGCTTTCCACCAGCTCGACTGCCACTCCCACGTGCAGAAGATCAGGTCGGCGGTACTGCGATGCAGCAGATCGTCCCATTCGGGGCGGAGTTCGTCAAATACGCGCTCGTCGGTATAAGCCGTGAGTTCCACATATCCTCCTGAAAAACGGCGCTCGTCTGACGACCATAATAGCACGGCTGGCGAATCAAAATAAAAAGCCGCCCAGAATTGGACGGCTTTGGACTTACCGGGAACGGCTGTGCCCTATGCGGATGTCTTCGCTGGCTGATCGATCTCTTGCTTGTATTCGTACGACAGCGACAGGTTCGTATCGGCGTCGAACAGGTGCATGTTGTCGATATTGAAGACCAGACCCATACGAGTGCCGACGCGAGCCTGCGTGCGCGGATCGGTACGGGCGATGAACGTCTTGCCCTTGTCTTCCAGGTACAGGTTAATTTCGTTACCCATCTGCTCGACCACGTCCACGTTCGCTTCGACCAGAGCGGGGGTGATTCCCGGCGGCTGGAAGTCCACGTCGTGGATGTCTTCGGGGCGTATACCGAAGATGACGCGCTTGCCGATTGCATTCTTGAACGGCGTGGCTTTGGCGGCCGGAACCTGAATGTTGAAGCTTGGTGTCTCGACTACGAGGTTGCCGTCGCCTTGCTTCAGGGTTGCGTCGAAGAAGTTCATCGCCGGGCTACCGATGAAGCCGGCGACGAAAATGTTGCGCGGGTTGTGGTACAGGTTGTACGGCGTGTCGATCTGCTGGAGTTCGCCGGCGCTGAGTACGCAGATGCGCGTACCCATCGTCATGGCTTCGATCTGGTCGTGGGTCACGTAGATGAAGGTCGTTCCCAGGCGCTGGTGCAGCTTGCTGATGAACGAACGCGCTTCCACACGCAGTTTCGCGTCGAGGTTGGAAAGCGGCTCGTCCAGCAGGAAGACCTGCGGTTCGCGCACGACGGCACGACCGACGGCGACACGCTGGCGCTGACCACCGGAAAGCTGGCGCGGGCGGCGATCCAGAAGCTGTTCGATACCCAGGCTCTTGGCGGCTTCACGCACGCGCTGGTCGATGATCTGCTTGGGCGTCTTGCGCAGGCGCAGACCAAACGCCATATTGTCGTACACGGTCATGTGGGGGTACAGCGCGTAGCTCTGGAACACCATTGCGACGTCACGATCCTTCGGCGCGACATTGTTGACAACCCGGTCACCGATCAGAATTTCGCCGTCGCTGATTTCTTCCAGACCAGCCAGCATACGCAGGCTGGTGGATTTTCCGCAGCCGGACGGACCGACGAACACCAAAAATTCTTTGTCAGCAATATCAATATTCAGGTCATTCACGGCTGTCGTATTGCCAAAGCGCTTGTAGACGTGCCTGAAGGTCACACTTGCCACGAGAATTCCTCCGTATGACAATAGGGCGGGATAATGAAGCTGTTAAGGTCTATTTGTGGAAATTGCACGAATTAGTTGCCATTCCCGCAAGTCCAGTTTCACGAGGAGATTATAGTGTCGATTGAGAGATTTGCAACATTTCGTGTTCAATTACAAATGAGAGAGAAATCATGCCTGCGCAGGAGCTAAATGCGGAAGTCATTTCAATCGGTACGGAGATCTTACTCGGCGAACTCACGGACACCAATTCGGTCTACATGGCGCGCACCCTGCGCGACCTGGGTATCAACCTTTTCTTCATGACTTCCGTTGGCGACAACGAGAAGCGCATCGCCGACGCGATCCGAATCGCGCTCGGTCGCGCGCAGGTAGTGATCACCTGCGGCGGGCTGGGACCCACGATTGACGATATGACCCGGCAAGCGGTTGCGGCGGCAACCGACCGGGGGCTGACGTTTCACCAGGAACTGCTCGACCAGATCGCCGAGCGCTTCCAGAGCTTCCGCTCGCAGATGACCGAGAACAACCGTCGGCAGGCGTTCGTGCCCGATGACGCCGTTATCATCGAAAACCCGGTTGGGACTGCGCCGTCGTTCGCTGTCGAATATGGCGACAAGGTCGTGATCAGCCTGCCCGGCGTGCCCCGCGAGATGAAATACCTGATGATCGAGAAGGTCGTACCGTATTTGCGCCAGCGCTACGGCATCACCGGCAAGATCATCAAGGCGAAAATCCTCAAGGCTGCCGGGATCGGCGAGAGTGCGCTTGACGAGCTGATCGGTAAGGAGCTGCTTGAAGCCAGCAACCCAACCGTTGGGCTGGCGGCGCACAGTGGGCAGATCGACGTGCGCATCACCGCCAAAGCCGAAAGTACCGCCGACGCCGACGGGCTGATCGCCGACGTGGAAGCGCAGCTTCGCTCGCGCATCGACCCTTACGTTTTCGGCGTGGATACCGACACGATTGAGCAGGCGCTGGTGACAGCGCTGCGCGAGCAGGCGGGGAAAGTCGTGATCGGCGAAATCGGCGTCGAGCCGCTGGTCAGCCGGCGTTTGCAGGCGGCTCCTGGCGCTGCCGATGTCGTGAGCACCGTTGTTTCGTACCCCACGCCGCAGGCGCTGGCAGAGGCGCTTGGCATCTCGGAAGCGCTGCCACTCCGCCAGCTTGCGGAGCGCGCGGCAGAGTCTTTGTGCAGTTTGCACGAGAGCCGCGCGGGGCTGGTGATTCTCAGTAATCCGGCGGTTCTGGCGGATCAAGCCGACTCGGTTGAAGGCAGCGCTATCGCCGTTTGTGTGGATGGCAAGCTGCGGTCACGCGGCTACGGTTTCGGCGGTGGGACGGACACCGCCCGCGAGTGGACCGGCACCTGGACGATGTCAATGGCGTGGCGGATGTTGAGGGAGCGTGCTGAAGTCGGCAACGGTGGGTAAAGCGCTCGCCCCCGCGCGGGTATTGATGCTTAGCCCGGCGCTCGCCCATCGAGCCGCCGCGCTCTGGCGAGAGCCTGTTCCTCTACGTCACCGATGGGGCAGGGTACGTGACTCACGACGGCAACACGCGCGGTGTCGGGCAGTACGACGTGATCCTCGCGCGCCTGGACGCCGGAAATGCTATCCTGTCGACCGCCGACACGTCGCTCAAGTGGCTCAGCTTCTACCTGCCGGAATTCCTCTAGCAGTCAGCGGTCTGCCATCAGCAAGAGCAAAAAGACGACCTCATCTCGAAGTCGTCTTTCGTTTTGGCTGAGAGCTGATTGCTGATGGCTGACCGCTTCTCTACTCCTCATCCCCCAGGCTCAGCAGCGCCATGAACGCCTCCTGCGGCACTTCCACCGCGCCGATCATCTTCATGCGGCGCTTGCCTTTTTTCTGCTTTTCGAGCAGCTTCTTCTTGCGCGTAATGTCGCCGCCGTAGCACTTCGCCAGCACGTCCTTGCGCAGTGCCTTCACGTCGGCGCGCGAGATTACCTTGTTGCCAATCGCCGCCTGAATCGGCACGACGAATAACTGGCGCGGGATCAGCTCTTTCAGCTTGCTGACCAGCTTCTGCCCCTTGTGATAGGCGTCGTCGCGGTGGACGATGATCGCCAGCGCGTCGACCGGCTCGCCGTTCACCAGGATGTCCAGCTTGACCAGATTGCCCGGTCGATACACGTCGAACTGGTAGTCGAGGCTGGCATAGCCTTTGGTCACGCTCTTGAGGCGGTCGTAGAAATCGACGATCAGTTCCGCCAGCGGCAGCCGGTAGTGCAGCGCCACCCGCGCTGTGTCGAGGTATTCGGTCGTCACGTATTCGCCGTGCTTGCCCGTCACCAACTCCATCAACGCGCCGATGTAATCGGTCGGCGTGAAAATCTGAATTTTCATCCACGGCTCGCGGATTTCGGTGATCGCGCTGGGATCGGGCAGGGCTGCCGGGCTGTCGATCTCGATCACTTCGCCGTCGGTTCGTACGATCTGGTAGGCGACGCTCGGCGCGGTGACGAGAATGTCCAATTCGTACTCGCGCTCCAGCCGCTCCTGCACGATCTCCATGTGGAACAAGCCGAGGAAGCCGACGCGGAAGCCGAAGTTCAGCGCCTGCGACGTTTCCGGCTCGTACACCAGCGAGGCGTCGTTCAGTTGCAGCTTTTCGAGCGCGTCGCGCAGCTCACCGTAGTCGTCGTTATCGACCGGGTAGACGCCGGCAAACACCATCGGCTTGACCTGAGCATAGCCCGGCAGCCGTTCCGGCGCGCCGTTGACGGCGTGGGTGATCGTATCGCCGACGCGACATTCGCGCACCGACTTGAACCCGGTTGCCACGTAGCCCACTTCGCCGACGCTCAGCGAATCGACCGGCTTCATGCCGGGGCTGAAGATGCCGATCTCGACCGGCTCGAACCTGGCGTCGGTCGACATCAGCCGCAGCATCGACTGCCTGGTCATCGAGCCATCGACCACCCGCACGTAGGCGACCACGCCCTTGTACGAGTCGTAGTGCGAGTCGAACACCAGCGCCCGCAGCGGCGCGTCGAGATCACCGCGCGGCGGCGGCACGCGCTTGACCACCGCTTCCAGCACGTCCTGCACGCCGATGCCGCTCTTAGCCGAAATCCGCAGGATGTCTTCGGCGGGCACACCGAGCAGGTTTTCGACTTCCTGCGCTACCTCGTCCGGTCGGGCGGCGGGCAGATCGATCTTGTTGATCACCGGGATGATTTCGAGGTCCTGCTCCAGCGCCAGATACACGTTCGCCAGCGTTTGCGCCTCGATGCCCTGCGACGCATCGACCACCAGCACCGCGCCTTCGCAGGCTTGCAGCGCCCGGCTGACCTCGTAGGCGAAGTCGACGTGGCCGGGCGTGTCGATCAGGTTGATCTCGTAGACGCTGCCATCCAGCGAGGTGTAATTCATGCGCACTGCCGACGCCTTGATCGTCACACCGCGCTCGCGCTCCAAATCCATGCTGTCGAGTACCTGCGCCTGCATCTCGCGGTCGCTGATGGTATGCGTGAATTGCAGCATCCGGTCGGCGAGCGTGCTCTTGCCGTGATCGATATGGGCGATGATGCAAAAATTGCGAATGTGTTCGCGTTCCATCACATTTTCTCTGCTGTGTATGTGAAAAGTATAGCAGACGACCTCTTGCGAACCTATCCGTAAAACGTCGTTTCTTGGCGAACTTGGCGGTTCGGTGTCTTTTAGACGATTCCTCGAATCATTTCGTCAATTAGCTTGTTTTCCGCCTCGCCACCCCAGCCGAGCCACGCCAGAAACTCGACGTTCCCGGCGGGTCCCTTCAGTGGCGACTTGATCAGCCCGCGCACGGCGAAACCTTCGCCAACGGCGAAGGCGAGTACTTCGTCCAGCACGCGGGCGTGAACCTTCGTGTCGCGCACCACGCCGCCTTTGCCCACGTCGTGCTGCCCGGCTTCGAACTGCGGCTTGATCAGCGGGATCACGTCCGCCTGCGGCGTCAGCCAGCCCTTGATCACCGGGAGCAGCAGCCGCAGCGAGATGAACGAGGCGTCCATCACCACCAGACTCACCGGCTCCGGCAGCCGCTCGACGTAGCGGGCGTTGGTGCGCTCCATCACCACCACGCGCGGATCGGTGCGCAGGCTGTAGGCGATCTGCCCGTAGCCCACGTCGAGCGCGTAGACCTTCGCCGCGCCGTCTTGCAGCAGGCAGTCGGTGAAGCCGCCGGTGCTCGCGCCTACGTCGGCGCAGATACGCCCGCTCACGCCGATGGGGAAGGCGTCGAGCGCTGCCGCCAGCTTTTCACCGCCCCGGCTGACGAAGCGCGGCTTCGCCTTGACCGTGATCTCGGCTTCGCTGTCGAGTCGCGTGCCCGGCTTGTCGATCTGCCTGCCGCCGACCAGCACTTCGCCCGCCATGATCATGGCGCGGGCTTTCTCGCGGCTCTCCGCCAGTCCGGTTTCGACCATCAGAATGTCGAGGCGCTGTTTCATCGCTTCGAAGTGCTGAGTACTGAGTGCCGAGTGCTGAGTCAAAGGCAGAACATGGTTGGCTGCCTCCCGAACGATCTGTTTTAAGCCTTTACTCAGTACTCAGCACCCGGCACTCAGCACATCTTTTATCCTCTCGTCAGATAGATCGGCACGTTGACGGAATCCATGTCGGTCGTCACTTCGACGGCGTCCGCCGCGATGGGCAGGTAGCCTTCGGCGATGACGAAAACACTGTAGAGCACGGCTGGCTGGAGCAGCCGGTCGATCAGAAAGCTGCCGGTGGTGTCAGTGACCGCCATCGCGTAAACCTGATTCTGGCTCCACTGTTCGGTGAACTCGGAGACCGAAAAGTCCTCGCTGATCACGACCACGCTCACGCCGGGGATGCCGACGTAGGTTTCGCCATCGAGCACCTGTCCGCGCATCTGCACGCCGGTCGCCTGGGCGAAACGGTCGATGGGAAGTTGACCGATGCCGACACGCGCTTCGGTCGATTCGAACGACACCTTGCCGATGAATAATTCCATCCGATACGTGCCGTCGGGCACGCCGCCGCTGCTCGCCAGCCGGATCAGGAAATTATCGCCGCTTTCCGCGTTGTTCCAGGGCTGGGTCTGCTCGTAGAACACGTCGCCGTCCACCGACCAGCGCATCGTCCACAGCGTCCCCTGCGCGATCTGTTCCCAGTCGAACAGCGCGTAAATTGCCGGCGCGCCCGCCGAAATGCCCGTGATCGGCGGTGATTGAATCGCTTCTTCGGCGCTGTTGGCGGTCGTGAAATGGGCATCGCCGAAGATGCGGGCGTAAGCGCCTTCCTGCGCCCCCGCCAGCGTGAAATCGGATGTTGCCGCGAGCCGGATGCTGCTTTCTTCCTGTATGTATAACTCGAGGCGGTAGCTGCCCGGAAGCAGCCCGTTGGGGTCCTGCACGCTGATGGTCTTTGCGCCGCTCGCGCCGTCCGACCAGGTGAATTCGTCGCGCCGGACTTCGCTGCCCTGGTAATACCACACGGCGGTCCAGGGCGTGCCATCGACCATGTTGCGGTAGATGAAGCGAGCGCTGGCGACGCTGCCGGTCGGCAGTACCCAGCCGTTGCCGAGCACGTTCCCGCGCAAATCCTGAATGCCGAACACGAGGTCGCTGAACGCCGGCACGGCTTGCGGCGCTTGCCCCACCAGCAGGCGCTTGCTGTCGGCGGCGTTGCCGTCGATGAACAGCGTGAAGTCGTATATGCCGTTGGGCCACGGCTGCCCGGTGCTGCCCACGTACCACACACCGTTCCTGCCGCCGCTCCAGCGCACCGGCGACAGGCTGAACGCCGGGTTGGGGATGCCGCCGCTGGTCACGCGCACTTCATAGACGGTTTCCGGCGTCATGTCGGCGTAGTTGAAGAACAGGTATACGCTGTCCGTGCCCGACGGCAGGCTGGTGACGACGCTGCTCGGCATCTGCGCCTCGTTGACCGACGGCGAGAAGAACAGGCGGCTGAAGCGCGGCGTTCCGGCTGCCTGTGTTTGGCTGCCGGACACGCCGATGGTGTCCAGTTGCAGGTCGAGCGATGCGGCGCGCAGCAGCGGGCGGACGAAGCTCGACGGTCGCAGCGAATTGATGAAGCCGCCGACTGGCACGCAGATGTCGCTGCTGTTCATCGCGCCGTCGCCGTTGGTGTCCTGAAGCGTGACGCACCGCGCGTCCGGTGATAATCCGATCACCGGCGAGGTGGTCGGCACGCCGATCAGCCGTCCCTGCTGGTCGTAAACGCCGCCGCCGGTCATCGTGCCGGGGATCGACGCGCTCGTTTTGATCCACGACTTGCTGCCGCCGCTTGGCTCGGTGGTGAAGCCGCTGACCGTGCCGCGCTCGATGCCGACGGGTGTGTCGCCCAAGTCGGGATAACCGATTGTCGTGACGGTGGCGTCGAGCGCCAGCGCGTCCGAGTCGCCCAGTTCGACGTAGGGCAGCGCCAGCGCCGCCGGGTCGACGATGCGCCCGTCGTTCTGCCGCGTGATGCGCAGCAGCGCCAGGTCGAGACCCGCGTCCGCCTGTGCGACTTCCGCCTGATACACTGGTACGGGCGGCTCGTCCAGCCGGATGCTCATCGAGACGATCAGGGTATCGCCGGGACAGCTTCGGTTGGCGACGGTGTTGTGCGCGTTGGTCAGGATCAGCCCATCGCGGCTGACGATTGTGCCGGAGCCGACGCAGTTGATCGTGAGCTGGTCGGCGCTGGCGGTCGCCTGCATGATGAAGACCGTCGCCTGCTGGATGCGCGCGAGGTCGAATTCCTGCGCGGCAGCCGAGCGGGCGGAAACCAGCAGGAATACCAGGTTGAAAGTTAAAAGTTGAAAGTTAAAGGGGAAGCTCCTTTTAACTTTTAACCGGTTACTTTTGACTCGTTTAGAATTCCAGATCATCGAGAAACCTCTCAAATGTCGGCAGGTTTTCGTCGAAGGTGTCCGCGTCGGATAAGAATGTGACGATAATCGCCTGCCCACGTCGGATGGTCAGGATGTCCATGCCTTCGACGACGGTCGGGACTGTCTCCAGAAATGGGTTGTCGTCCGTCGAGACGTAGACGTAGACCATCGAAGTCGCTTCCTGCTCGTCGGGCAGGGTGTATGGCTGGCGCGACAGCACCCGGTAGCCGGAGAGCGTGCTGACACGGCTCAGCGAGAGCGCATCCAGCAGATTACGGGCGCTCGTGTTGAGGCTCACCGGCTGCACGTCCACCTGAATCGACGTTTTGAAGCCAAGCTGGGCGAGGTCGCGCACGCGGAAAATGTAGCTGCCGCCGGTGTCAATCAGCCAGCGCTGCGGGTATGCCGCCCGGATGCCGACTTCGCTGTTGACGTATGGAACGGTGGCGTTGAGCGTCACCACGCGCAGGTTGTAGCCGATGAAGATGGCGAGCGCGGCGTAGATGAAGACGAAGTAGTGGCTCCAGCGCTGGCGCTGCGTGAGTTCTTCGCGCTGTGGCGCGCCAATCTCGATGACTGCCATCCGCTACACCTCACGCCCGGCGGCAGCTTCGCGCGCCTGTCGCTCGGCGTTGCTGTACAGGAACGCCACGATGACGCCGAACGCCAGCACCAGCACGACTGAAAAGACGAAGCCGAGGATCGGCTTGGGTGTGCTGCTGCTTGCCGAAAACACGCCGAGGATCAGGTCGATGATCGACGGCGTTTCGCCGGGGGTTGGCAGCACGAACGCGGCGTTGGTCAAGCCAGAGCGAATCGGGATCGCCGCGCCGTTGATCAGCGCGGCGAATGCTACCGTGAGCGTGAGCAGGAAGGGCATCGGGTTGTCGAAGCGGACTTCCGAAAGCCCGTAGCCGACGATCAGGCTGCCCGCCAGATTGACGGCGACGTTGCTGAACACCTGCATCGCCA
>JADLHH010000014.1 GCA_020848855.1 Anaerolineae bacterium
CCGGAAGAAATACAGGTCGGCGGTGGCGTTGAGCAGCGCCGCCAGCAGCGCGGCGTGAAATCCGAGCAGGATCGAGCGAAGCTGCACGTTATCCTGCACGCGCCGCCACGCCTTTAGCCCGTAGCTGAATATGCCGATCATCACCGAAGCGAAGATCGCCACGCCCACCAGCCCGATCTCGTTTGCCATGATCAGGTACATGCTGGCGGCGTTGGTGTAGATATCGATCTCCGGTGTACCGGTGAACCCCACGCCTGTGATCGGGTAGCGCTGGATCAGCCGGAAGGCGTCGCCATATTCCCCAATGCGCATCTGCGTGGACAGGTCGCTGGCGGTGAATGCCTCGACGAACCGGAACAGGTACGCCTGCGTCTGCGGGATCAGCAGCATGGCGACAAAGCCAGCCGCCGCGAGCGCCAGGAATTTGCGATAGCCCCGGAACATGCCGATGAAGACGATGCTGAGCGCGACCGCCAGCAGCGACGCCCGCGAGTAGGTCAACAGCAGCGCCGCGCCGACGATGCCCAGCACGACCCACGCCAGCAGCCGCCAGCGCAGCACCGGCTTGCGCGCGAACACCTGCGGCGCGATCATCGCCGTCGTCACCGCCAGAAAGCCGCCGAATGCGTTCGGGTCGACCCATGTGCCGATAGCGCGCTCCGCCATCTCCGGGTTGTCCTCGATGTAGCGGATCACGCCGCCATTCGGGTAGCCGATGCGCGCCAGCCGGATCAACGTGCGCTCTGCCGCAGCATCGGGCATGACGTACAGCACCAGCGCCGCGAGCGCCTGCGTGCCTGCCGCCACCATGATCACCAGCACCAGCCGGCGCAGGCTCGTCGGGTCGCGCAGCAGGTCGACCAGCACGAACACCATGCCGATGCTCAGCAGCGTTTCGGCGAACTGGCGGGCAATAGTTGCCGTTGGCGCAGCGTGGCGCAATCCGAGGACGAAACTCAGGATCAGCCAGCCCAGATACAGCAGCAGCGGCGCGTGAACCGGCGTCAGCCGGAAGAACTGCCGCCGCCCGGTCATCCACTGAAACAGGTAGACCAGCAGAAATGCGCCGAACGCGCCGTCCAGCAGCGTTGGCGTGAAGCCGATTTTCACCGGAAACGTGCCGAACGGAATCAGCGCCATGACTGCGATCAGCGCGTACAGCGCAGCGGAAACGTCGGTCAGGATGTACAGCGCGGCGAGCGCACCGAGAATTACGCCTGCGGCGATTAGCGGCTCGAACGCAGCGATCAGCAGTCCAATCAGCCCGCCAATCCCGCCAATCGCCACCCCGACCAGCACCGCGTACAGGCGGCGATCCAGCCGGGCAACCCACATCTGTAAGCCGTTAATTTCCACGCGCTACAACTCCTTAACGCAAAGGCGCGAAGGAGAGAATTTGATCTTTGCGCCTTTCATCCTTCACGCCTTTGCGTTGAATCTCTTCTTTGAACTCTCCCTACCGCCAGCACGACGCCTATCACACCCATCCCGAGCCACGCAAACAGACTGATCGACGCGCCAACGCGGTCGCTGAGCGGATTGTACACCAGCCGCACCGAATGATCGCCTTCGGGCACGACCAGCGCCGCCAAGCCGCCGTAAGCTCGCAGGATGTCGGTTTCCGCGCCGTCGATGGTCGCATACCAGCCCGGATAATCCGGCAGCGCGACCGACAGGATCGCCGGGCGCGGCGCGTCGGCTTGGATGGTGATCGCTTCTGGCGCGAACGACAGTACTTCCGCTGCCTGTGGCGCGTCGGTCGTCATCGGAACGCCCGGATCGCGCGCGAGGATGACCGCCCGGCGCGCGTCGAACGCCGGGTCGCGCAGCAGGGCATACGCCGCCTCATCGTCCGGCACGACGGTGTAGCTGTACGCCAGCAGCGCGAACGGTCGCGGATTGGTCAAGCGGTGCAGGTTGACCGCGCCGTAGCGATCCGTGCCGGTTCCGACGATCTCCGCAGGGACGGGCAGTTCCTGCCAGTCGGTGAAGACGTAGCGCACGGCGAACAACTCCCACGAGCGCTCGTCGGGCACGTCGCCCTCGATGAGATGGTACGGTCCGTCCATCCACAGCGGGCTGATGCCGTGAATGTCCATCACGTCGTACAGGCTGCCGTAGTTATCGGTCAGCCCGCGGAAGCCGTCGACGCGGAACGGTGTGTCGCTGTCGGCGAGCGCCTGCGCGACCAGCGGCGGTGCGCTCATGCTGACCTGATCGCCCGGCGGGACGTGATCATAGACCGCCGCCGAATCCATGTTCATCGAGAACAGCTCGAAGATTACCAGCGGCACGATTGCCCACAGGATTTGTGGTCTGCCGCGCGCGAACGCCAGCGAAACGATCAGGTAGGCTGCCCCGGTGACGATGATCGCCAGCACGGCGGCGCGGATCAGATTGGCGTAAGCAGCAGGGCTGCCGACCCAGACGACGAACACCAGCGCGCCGAGTGCCAGCGCCAGATAGAACGCCCGGTTGAGCGCCCGCCGCAGGCGCAGCCCGGCGACGTGGTCACGCGCCGAGTCCCACCGCGCCAGCCACGCCGCGCCCATCGCTGCCAGAATCGCCAGACTGTTGGCGACCAGATAGGCGGCGCGCTCCTGACCGCGAAAATAGCGCAAGCCGGGCAGGGCATTGTAGAGCGCCGCGAAAACCGGGCTGTTGCCGCCGAAGCTCAGCAGCAGTGCCACCAGCGCGACCGCGCCCCAGAACCACACCTGCGGCAGCCTGCGCCATAACGCGATCATCGCCAGCGCCAGCCCGGCGACGCCGACCCACAGCGGCGAATACAGGCTGACCACGCCCGGCAGGAAGAACTGCGCCACGTCCTGCAGCGGGAAGCCGTTGCTCTTGGCGTCGAAGCCGAAGTCCGCCCGCGTTGTGCGACTCAGGTACTCGACGCCCGGCAATAGCTGCACCGCCGCCAGCCCGAAGGCGATTATGCCGAACAGCGCCGTGCCGAGGATGAACAGAATCAGACGGTTTTCGCGTAGGGGCGCACGGCTGTGCGCCCTTGCGACATGAGGCATCCCCCACACGCGATAGCCGAAATAGGCGACCAGCAGATAGGTCAGAAAGAAGCTGGTCTGCGGATGCCCCGCCAGCCACGACATGCCGAGCGCCAGCCCGGTCACGACCAGCCACGCCCAGCGGATGCGCTCGCCGAACCCTGTTCGGTGGCGCGTCGCTTCCAGAGCGCCGAGCGCCGCCAGCGGCAGCCAGACTCCGGCTTCGAGCAGCGCCAGTTGCAGCGGCGGATAGCCCGAAAGATAGCCGCCATACCCGCCGATCACCGCCGCGATCAGCGCGCCGAGGACGCTCCCGGTCAGCCGGCGGGCGAAGGCGTACAGCATCAGCGTATAGGCGAGGACGTGGAACGTCATCTCCAGTTCGAGCGCGTGGTACGTCCATCCGCCGGAAAGATTGCTCAGGGCGATAGTCAGCAGGCGCGGCGGGTAAAAGACCGCCGCCTGCGTGTCGGCGATGAACGGCAGCCCGCCGTTGTTGTAGGGGTTCCACAGCGGGATTTCGCCAGCCGCGAAGCGCTGGTACTGGTATCCGGCGAAGGCGACGAACTGCCCGGAGAAATCGCCCTGCTTCAGCGACGCCTGATCCGCTGTGATAGGCGTGAACAGCCGCCAGAAGAACAGCAGCCACAACAGGATCAAGACGACAATTGCCAAAATATCGAACCGCCAAGACGCAGAGGACGCCAAGAAATAACCGGGCATTTTCTTGGCGCTCTTGGCGTCTTGGCGGTTCAAGTTCGTCTCGCTCATTACTCATCCTCGCGTGGCAAAACGCGCACGCGGCTGAGATAAGTATAGTCGTTCGCCATGCCGCCGTCAGCCGTGACGATCCGCAGGCGCGGGAACGTGCCGTCGCCGGGGCTGCGGTACAGCCCGATTTCGACCTCGTAGATGCCCGGCGGCGCGTCGGGGTTGACCGTCAGCGTATGCCTATCCTCGACGATTTCGCTCGGCGTCCATGTTGACGTAGCCGAGCCGCCCGGCGCGCTGTCCGATCCGGCGTAAATCGTGGTCGTCGCCGGGTCGATGACGTGGGCAAAGACGGTGTAATCCTGCGAAACCGGCTGGATCGCGCGCCAGTAAAGCGTCAGATCGAACGACGCGCCCGCCGCCGGCGTGAGATCGCTCAGCGCGTAGCCGACCAGTTCGAGCCTGTCGCCAAAATTGACGCTCAGCGGGTTTGGGATGTTCAGGTCGCTGGCGCGCGGCTGTAATCCGACCGTGCCGATTTCGAACACGTTCGAGCCGTCGGGCAGGGCAAGACGTTCGCCCGTCGCCAAATCGGACCAGCCGACGACGACTCGCAGCGTTTCGGGCGCGTAGGCGCTCGACGGCACGACGACCGCAACCGGGTTGCGCCACGTGTAGCCCGCCGCCAGATCGCCCGTCGCCAGCGTGCCGCCGCCGGGGTACACGTCGCGCTGCCCGACGATCACGCCATCCGGCGTCACCAGATGCACGAACAGACTCCAGTTGCGCTGGAGCGGCGTTTCGATCCGCCAGTCGATTTCGAGCAGGACGTACTCATCGGGCTGCACGGTCGCCGTCGAGATGCGCGCATCCAGCAGCGCGACTGCGCCGTCATCCGGCGCGTTGAATGTTGCCCGTGCTGCCCCTGATTCCGCCGGAGCGGGCAGGGCATATGCCGGGGCGATCACGCCGAAAGGCGCGTACACGGCGACCACCGCGAAGACCAGCGCCGTCGCGCCGATCAGCAGCGGGCGGGCGCGGCGCGGCAGCCACCACGTCAAGCCGAGCGCGATCAGCACCAGGATTGGCGACAGCGCGCCGAACACCAGCCGCCCCTGCGACGCCCACGTCTCCGCCGTCCAGCGCAGGTACGAGATCAGGGTGATCGCGATCCAGAGGACGGAGACGAGGTGAGGAAGATATTTTGAACCGCCAAGACGCCAAGTCCGCCAAGAAGTGAGGCGGTAGAGCATAAACAGTGCTGCGCTGACGATTCCGACGCCGCTGATCAGGTTGAATATCAGGTACACGGCGTCCGGCAGCGCCACGTTGACGCCGCCGAAGAAGCCCCAGAACGCCTGCGCGAAGCTGTCGCGTTCCGCCCACAACTGCGCGGCGTTCGCCGGGATCGCCCGCCGACCGACGATGTCGAGGAAATTGTTCAGCCCGGTCGGGTCGCCGTAAAGCTGGAAGTTGCGCAGATACCACCACCCGGCGATCACAATCGTGAGCGTGCCGGAGATCAGCCCGCCGACCACCAGCGGACGCCAGTCGCGGAAGCGCAGCGAGACGACCACCAGCGCCAGCGCCACCAGCGGGATCAGCAAGCCGAGGTTGAGCTTCGCCAGCAGGCTTGCTCCGGTGATGATGCCAATCAGCGCGTATAGCTGGTAGCGCGGCGGGCGCTCGGCTTTGAGCAGCAGCACGATCAACAGCAGCAGCAGGTTGCCGAGCAGGTTCGACAGGTTATCGTTGTTGACTGACCCGCTGATGAACAGGAACATCGGCAGACAGGCGTTCAGCGCCGCCGCGCCGAGCGCGACTTCCGGGCGCTGCGGGAACAATTCGCGCCCCAGCCGGAAGGTGACGATCACGGTGCCCAAGCCGAGCAGCACCGAGAACAGCCGCGCGATGTGAACCGCCAGCACCGTGCCGCGCCAGGGGAAGGCTTCCAGGTCGGCGTGATGCACGATCATGTTGGCGTTGCCGTCGGGGCGGATCACGCCGATGTCGGCGTGCGGGTTCTGCCGCCGGATCACGTCGAGATCGGACGTGTCAACCGGCGACGTGAGCACAGCAGCGATCAGATAGTACAGCGGCGGCTGGCTGCCTTCCTGCCGCCATGCCGTGATGATGCCGGGTTCCTGCGGCGGCAGCGCCAAGCCATGAGTCGCGAGATACTGCACCATCGGGTAATGCCACAGCTCATCGGCTGCTTCGAAGATCGGTGTGACGACGCTGTAGACGGTCGCCAGCACCAGATATGCCGCGAGGATGGCATACAGGAGACGTTTCAAGCGATCGCTCCGGTGATGTCCGTGAAGAAGCCGGCGGTTGCCTGAGCAATCGCTGTCCAGTCAAAAGCGTGTGCCAGCGCCGCTGCGCCCGCTCGCAGCCGGGCGCGCTCGTCCGGCGACTCGTACAGGCGTCGGAGCGCCTCCGCCAATGCCGTCGGATCGTCCGGCGGCACGAGCCGCAGGTTTTCGCCGTCGACAAACGCCGGTATTGGCACGGCGGGCTGGGTGGTCACGACCGCGCCGCCGTGCTGGAGCGCCGCCATCAGCGTGCCGCGACGGTAGGATGCGCCGTCGCGGAAGGGCAGGGCGATGGCGTCGGCGGCGGTGAGATAGCCGCTGACCGCCGCGTCGTCCAGATAGCCGGTGCGCTGGATGATGGGCGTGAGGTCGAGGCGGTCGATACCCTCCGGGTGCAGCGAAGCTATCAGCGCGTCGATCTCGCTCATATAGGCGGCGTTGGTCGGGTCGCTGCTGCCTGCCACCGCGCCCACCAGTACCAGCCGAATCGGTAAATCGCGTAGTTGGGCTGCGGCTTCGAGCAGTGTGTCCAGTCCCTTGCTGCGGTTGACCAGCCCAAAATAGACGATCAGGAAGTCGGACTCGGCGGCGCCCGCCCGCGCTCGCCACGTGTCACGGTCGGACGGATGCACCGTGATGTTGCTGCCGATGGGGATCAGCACCGAACGCAGCCCGGCGAGCCGCGCCGCATCCTCGTGATTGGTGGCGATCACGCCGGCAGACGCCCGCGCCAGCCGCATGACGATCCAGTCGCGCAGGCTGCCCGCCTTCGGAAACAGGTATGGGTAGCGCAGGTCGTGAAAGGTGGTCACGACCGGGATCGGGCGCAGCGCGTCCGGCAAAAAGTGAATGAACGGCGACATGCCGAAGGCGGCGGTCTGGTACTGGACGTTCACCACGTCGAGATCTCGCTCGCGCGCCCAGCGCCGGGCGGCAAACACGCTCCCGGCACCCCAATTCTCGATACTGGCGCTCAGTTTGACGCGCGGATCGTCGCTGCGCGTTTCGGCGCGGCTGAGGACACAGAGTTCATGCCCCTGCGCCGCCAGTTCGCCCGCCAGAATCCGTGTGAATGCGCCGACGCCGCCCTGCATCGGCGGGTATTCGCCCGTGATCATGCCGATGCGCATCTAGTTGACCCTCAAGCCGGAGCGCAAGACCTGCCAGTACTGCCGCACGCGCTCCCGACGCAGCGCCCGCTTGTGACCGAGCAGCCCCTTCGCCGCTTCGACGGCAAGCTGCACGGCGTAATTGAGCAGCAGAAAAACGCGCAGCAGTTGGGCGACCGCCGCGCCGTGATATTTGCGGAAGTAGCGCAGCTTGCTCTGCTGGAACAGCACGTGACGGCGCGCCACCACCTGATCGGTGCTTTTGCCGCCGTGATGTGTGATGTGGGCATCGCCCAGAAATACGACGCGCCAGCCGGCGTTCTTCGCGCGCTTGCACCAGTCGAGTTCCTCGGAGAACATCACGTAGCCTTCGTCCAGCCCGCCAATCTGCGCGTACACTTCGCGCCGCGCCATCAGCGCCGACCCCTGCACCCAATCCACGTCGAGCGTCTGATCATCGGGCGCATCGTTCACGTAATAGCGGTCGAGCAGGTGTTTGGGGGCGAGCGACTGAAGCCAGGTGCTTTCGAAAAATGCCGTCGCCGGCGTCGGGAAGCGCCGCCGCGTCGATTGATACGATCCGTCGCTGTTGTGAGTGTACGGACCGACGATACCGATGTCGGGGTGGGCGTCGAGGTAGACGACCATCCGCGTCAGGGCGTCATCCCGGATTTCCGTATCCGGGTTGAGCAGCAGCAGGTTACGACCCTGAGCTGCCGCCAAACCGACGTTATTGGCGCGGGTGTAGCCGATGTTCTCACCCTGTGGCAGAAGCGTCGTCTGCGGGAAGCGCTCGCGCACGCGGGCGAGTGTCGCATCGGTGCTGCCGGAATCGACGACGATCACTTCGGCGCTCAGGTCGCCCAGCCCGGCATAGACGCTGTCGAGGCACGCCGCCAGCAGGTCAGCGACGTTCCAACTGACGATGATGATCGAAAGGTCAATCATAACCGGGCGATTTTACCAATAATTTGCAATTGGGAGAACCTGCATCACACTCTCATTACATTTCTGCCCCATCATCCTGTGAAGTTGAACACGATGGAGGTGTAACTGTGAAGACGAAATTGGGATTGGTGATTGTGAGCCTGATCGCCGTTCTGGCGACGGTCGGTGTGGTCGGCGCGCAGGATGCCGGGCAACCGTCAGCGCCACCGGATCGCCCCGGTATGGGACAGCGTGGCGACCGTCTGCAGAACAGGTTTCAGGTGCTGGGCGACCTGGCGCAGATTGTCGCCGATGACCTCGGCATCGAGCGCGCCGAACTCGTCCAGCAGCTTCGCGAGCAGACGCTCGAAGAAGTGATCACGGCGATGGGCGGCGACATCGACCAGATCACGGCTGATGTGACCGCCGCGCTGACCGAGCGCGTGAATCAGGCAGTCGCCGACGGCAAGCTGGCGCAGGAACGCGCCGACGCGATCCTCGCAAGCCTGGACGATGTGGTGCAGCGCGCCCTGAGCGGTGAGCTGAGGGGCGTACTGCGCGACAGCATCGGGCGTTTGGGGCGGGGCGACCGCCTGCCGCTGGTGCAGCGCCCGTTCCTGAACGACACCCGCCCACTGATCAACGCGGCGTCTGATGCAATCGGGCTGACCGGGCAGGAGATCGCTCAGGCGCTGCGCGATGGCAAGACTCTGAGCGAGGTGATCACCGAGAATGGCGGCAGCCCGGACGCGATTGTTGCCAGCGCCATCGCTCTGGTCAAGGAAACACTCGACCCGGCGGTCGCCAATGGTCGGCTGACGCAGGAGCAGGAAGACGCGATGCTCAGCGGGCTGGAAGCGTTCTACGACGCGGTCATGAACGGCGCGTTCCGCACCGAGGCGAGCGCGTCGGTCTAAATCCTTGCTTCCAATTGAGCATCGAAACGTGTTTGTAGTAGGGGCAGGTCTCAGACCTGCCCCTACGGATTCTGATTCATAGATGGCCGCCGGAACCGGCGCGCGGCAGTGGCGGTCGTCGCCCGCGCCATCTCGTCTATAGGGATTGCGTGCAGGGCGGCGAGGCGTTCGACAATCAGCGGGATGTAGGCAGGTTCGTTGCGCTTGCCGCGATGCGGCGTCGGCGTGAGGTACGGTCCGTCAGTCTCGACCACGATCCGGTCGAGCGGCACGCGGGCGGCGATGTGGCGCAGGTCGTCAGCGTTCTTGAAGGTGATCGGTCCGGTGAAGCCGAGATAAAACCCGGCGGCGAGCGCGCGATCCGCGACCGACTGCGGCGCGGAGAACGAGTGCAGCACGCCGGGGCGCTCGCGCAGCGCGGGCGGTAGATCGCGCGCCCACGTTTCGAGGATGGCGATCACGTCCTCGCTGGCTTCGCGGTTGTGGATGATCACCGGCAGTTCCAGCCGCGCCGCCAGCGCCAACTGCGCCTCGAACGCCCGGAACTGCATCGGCTTCGGGCTGTCGTCCCAGTGATAATCCAGCCCAATTTCGCCGATGGCGACCACCTTCGGCTCTTTCGCCAGCGCCTCGACCCATCCGAGATCGGCATCGGTGAAATTCGCCGTGTCATTGGGATGGATGCCAACCGCCGCGTAGATGCCGTCATACTGCGCCGCCAGCGCCAGCGCCTCTTGGCTGGTCGCTTCGTCGACGCCGGGGTTGATGACGCGCGTCACGCCGGCGTCGGCAGCGCGCGCGATCACCTCGGCGCGGTCGGCGTCGTAGCCCTCGAAATTGAGATGGCAGTGCGTGTCAATCATCGATTGCGGCGATTACAGATTATGCTCGGCTTTGAGCTTGTCATAATCCGCCCTGACCATCATTTCGATCAACTGCTCGAATGTGACGACCGGTTCCCAGCCGAGAGCGGCTCTGGCTTTGCTGGAATCGCCGATCAGCAGGTCGACTTCGGCGGGGCGCATGAAGCGCGCATCCTGCACGGTGTATTCCTGCCAGTTCAGGTCGACGCAGTTGAAGGCGGTCTCCAGCAGGTACTGCACGGTGTGAGTGCGCCCGGTGGCGATCACGTAATCGTCGGGGTGCTCCTGCTGGAGCATCAGCCACATCGCCCGCACATAGTCGCCGGCGAAACCCCAGTCGCGCTGGGCGTCGAGGTTGCCGATGCGCAGCTCGTTCGCCAGCTTCAGACTGATCATCGCGGCGTGGCGCGTCACCTTGCGGGTGACGAACTCGTAGCCCCGGCGCGGTGATTCGTGATTGAACAGAATGCCGCGGGTCGCGTGCAGGTCATAGCTTTCGCGGTAGTTGACGGTGATCCAGTGACCGTACACCTTCGCGACGCCGTAGGGGCTGCGCGGGTAGAACGGCGTTCTTTCCGTCTGTGGGGTTTCCTGTACCTTGCCGAACATTTCGCTGCTCGACGCCTGGTAGTAGCGAATCGCCGGATTTACCGCGCGGATCGCATCGAGCATTCGGGTGACGCCGAGCGCCGTCACGTCACCCGTGAGGACGGGCTGCGCCCACGACGCCGGCACGAAGCTCTGCGCCGCCAGGTTGTACACTTCGTCCGGCTGTGCCTCGCGCAGCGTGTAGATCAGACTGGTCAGGTCGGTCAGGTCGGCGGAAATCAGGCTGATTTTGTCCTGAATGTGCTTGATCCGCTCGTGGCTGACGGTCGTCGTCCGGCGGATCAGCCCGAAGACTTCGTAGCCCTTGTCCAGCAGCAGTTCTGCCAGATACGAGCCGTCCTGCCCGGTAATGCCCGTGATGAGCGCGCGTTTGGTCATGTGTGCTGCTTTCCATCGATGAGAGGAGAGCGGGAGTCCCCGCGTGGGGACTCCCGTTGTAGATTTCGCTTAGCCCTGCGGCGTCTCGGTCGGCGTGGGCGTCGACGTGTCGATGATCGGCAGGGTTTCCTTCTCGTAGGGCTGTCCGTTGAACGTCAGTTCGACGTACTGGCTGAACACCCAGCCCTGCTGTCCCTGATACGTCACCTGATACCACAGATCATCGGTGCTGCGCCCGGTAACGACCATCATCGTGCCGTCCGGCAGCAGCGCCAGCGATTCCGCCTGATCGTTGTTGTACCGGCGCAGGTGCAGGTTGGCGTCCGGGTTCAAGCCGACCACTTCGCCCGCCACGACATCGCGCAGGTCTTCGGCGACCGTGGGACCGGTCTGCCCGCTGGTGACGACGCTGCCGCGCTGGTCGGTGCTGATCGTGTTCAGTTCGCCGAGCAGTTCCAGCCGGGCAAAATCGACCGCTGAGTTGTTGCGCTGGAACGTGACGAAATTGGTGCTTGTCCAGCCGGTGACGGTGCTCTGCGGCGCGGTGAAGCGCACGAACACCCAGTCGCGGTCTTCGTTCACGCCGAGCAGTTCCATCTGCGTGCCAGCCGGGACGAGCGCCAGCGATTCACCCTGAACCGAAGGCACGCGCCGCAGGTGGACGCGCACGCCCGGATCGACGTTGGTGACTATCGCCAGCGTGATAATCTCGCGCTCCGACGGCGGCTGGATAGCCGTATCGTGGGCGCTGCCCGCCCGGTTGCTGGGGACGGTCGGCAGGTCGCGCAGCGGCAGCGCGCGCCCCTGAGAGTCGCGGACGCCGAGGTACAGCGCGTTCACCCAAGCGGTGATCGCGCCGCCGTCCGGCGTGTCGTAAGTGACGTTGAGCCACGTCAGCGTCGGGTCGAGGTCTTCGCCTTCCGCCAGCAGTGTGACCGGGTCAACATATGCTTCCGCACCCTCAGGCAGCGGGGTTGCCGTCGTGCCGACCGCCGGGACAGGCTCGCCTTCACGACCGTTGACGAGCAGCACCGCGCCGGAAGGCGCCAGACCGAGCGAGAACGCCTCGCGGTTGGGGTACTGGCGAAGCTGCAGGTTCACGCCGGGGTCGAGCAGCACGCGAGCGGTCGGTCCGGTTGTCGTCGGAATGGCGGTCGGCTGCGGGATAATCTCGACAGCCGTCGTCGCCGTCGGCTGCGGGTTTTCAGCGACAGGGGCTTCTGTCGTCGGCGCGGCTCCGGTTGGGACGAGCGTCGGCTCTGGCAGCGCTTCGGTCGGGGCGAGCGTCGGTTCTGGCGCTGCCATCGTCGCGTCGCCGGGGGCGCTGGCCGTTCCCTGCGCCAGACTGACCGGCGGCAGTTCGATAATTGAAGCGCCGTCCGCGCCGTCAACCACGATGGCGCTGTAGTACACGCCGCCGTAAATGCCGCCCCGCAGGTCGAGCACCTGGTCGCTGACGGCATCACCTGTCGCCGCCGATACGGTGATTCCCTGATCGCTTGGCTCCAGCAGCGTCGAATCCGAATTGCCGCTGCCGACATCCCCGATCAGCGCCGCGCCGTTGGAAAAGGCGGCGGAAACGGTCGCGTCAGTGGACATGTTCATCACCGTCAGCACCGACGTGTTCTCGTTGACAGCGTTCACCACATCGTCGATGACCTGAATGTCAGGCTGTTCCGCTTCACCGGCGATCAGCGCGGTCGCGCGGCGGTCGGCGGATACGTCCAGCGTCGCGGTGGCGATGTCGCTGGACGAGCCGGGCAGCCGTGCGGCAACTTCATACGATCCGGTGGGCAGGGCGATGTATCCGGTCGCTTCGCCAAAGCCGAGCGATGGCGCGGTGAGTACGTTGTTCAGGTAAATGTCGACTTCCGGCGCACCGGGGACGACGTGAGCAAAGCGGACGCTGCCGCCTTCGAGTTCGGGTTGGGTAGGCGCAGAGAGCAGCATCGTCTGCACGTCATCACCCGTGCCGTAAACAATCGCCACGTATGACGTGCCCGAATTGAGCTTGTAAGGCTGCGCCGCGACCAGGGCATCGCTGACTGCCATCCCCGCCGGCACGACCGCCAGTTCGTAAGCCGTTGCCGGTAGGTCGAGCGTGCCGTAGGGCTGGTTGTACTGCAAGCCGGGGATCACCGGGCGACCATCAGCGAGGATGAAGTCGACGCCGGAGCCGTTTTCGACGGCATGAATGGCGGTGAAGCGCGCCTTGCCGACCGGCAGCGCGTTGAGGTCATCCATGTACACCTGGAACGCGCCTTCGCCAGCCGACGCGGCGATCAGCGTCAGCGCGCTTCCCGCGCCCGTGTTGATATCCTGCTCCCACAGCGGCGAGTCGCTGCCGGTCTGGGTCACGGCGATATGATGCCCGCCTGCCGGAACGTCGATGTAGGGGGATGCGCTGCCGTAACTCAGGTTGGCGACGGTCAGTTGACCATCGGTGTAAATATCGACCGCCGACGCGCCAGGGATGGCGTGGACGAACCGGAGCATCGCGCCGCCGCTCTGCGCCATCGCCGGGATGGCGATCAGCATCAGCGCCAGCGCGATCAGAAAGACTCGTCGTACATAGGTCATGTGATTACTCCTTCGCTTGACAGACGCGAGTTCACGTGCCTTCTTCCCACTGACTCAGGTACTTCGCCTGTGCGGCAGTCAGGGTGTCGATCTTCACGCCCATCGATTCCAGCTTCAAGCGGGCGATCTCTTTGTCGATGTCTTCCGGCACGACGTAGACGTTCGGCGTCAGGTCGCTGTGGTTCTTGACCATATATTCGGCAGCCAGCGCCTGATTGGCGAAGCTCATGTCCATGACGCTGGCGGGGTGTCCTTCGGCGGCGGCGAGGTTGATCAGGCGTCCTTCGCCCAGCAGATACAGCGATTTGCCGTCGACCTTGTATTCTTCGACGAACGGACGCACCAGCTTCGGCTCGTCACTGCTCATCTCGCGCAAGCCGGGGATGTTGATTTCGACGTTGAAATGCCCGGAATTCGCCATCACCGCGCCGTGCTTCATCCTGGCGAAGTGCTGCTTGTCCAGCACGTGAATGTCGCCAGTCGCCGAGATGAAGATGTCGCCAATCGGCGCGGCGTCATCCATCGGCATGACCCGGAAGCCGTCCATGACTGCTTCCAGCCCGCGCAGTGGGTCGACTTCGGTGACGATCACGTTCGCGCCCAAGCCCTGCGCCCGGCTGGCGATACCCCGGCTGCACCAGCCGTAGCCCGCCACGACCACCGTGCGCCCGGCGAGCAGCAGATTGGTGGCGCGGATCACGCCGTCGAGCGTGCTCTGCCCAGTGCCGTAGCGGTTGTCGAACAGGTGCTTGGTATTGCTGTCGTTGACGGCGATCACCGGGAATTCGAGCGCTCCGTCATTCGCCATCGCCCGCAGCCGGATTACGCCGGTGGTGGTTTCTTCGGTGCCGCCGACGATGCCTTCGAGCAGTTCGCGGCGCGACTTGTGGATCGTGCCGACGAGGTCTGCGCCGTCGTCCATCGTGACATGCGGCTGGTGGTCGAGCGCCGCCTTGATGTGATCGTAGTAAGTGGTGTTGTCTTCGCCCTTGATGGCGTAGACCGGGATTTCGTAGTGCGAGACCAGCGACGCTGCCACGTCGTCCTGCGTCGAAAGCGGGTTCGAGGCGCACAGCACGATGTCCGCGCCGCCCATTTGCAGCGTGTGCATCAGGTTCGCGGTTTCGGTCGTGACGTGCAGACACGCTGACACGCGCACGCCCGCCAGCGGCTTTTCTTTGGCGAAGCGCTCGCGGATGGCGCGCAAAACCGGCATTTCGTGTTCCGCCCACTCGATACGATAGCGACCGCCGGTCGCCTGATCGAGACTTTTTACGTCGTGTTCGATGGTCATCTGATCTCCTGAATGGATGTGCCGGGATTGATTATCGAATCCCCAAAAACGTCGGGATTTTAACACACTTCACGAAAATTGTTACAGGCGAAGGTCACGTTGCTCTCACCAACAGCTCGTCGAGTAGCCCGGCGTCGTCAAACTGGGTGCGGAAACGCCGCACGAATTCTTCCGGCGTGAAATTGTGGCTCTGCGTGCCGACCTGTTCCAGTACGTAGGTCGCGCACAGCGCCCCGATTTCCCCCGCCAGCTTGAGGTTCCAGCCGTGCGCCAGCCCGGTCAGCAACCCCGAACGGTA
>JADLHH010000015.1 GCA_020848855.1 Anaerolineae bacterium
AGGCTTCGGCTTTGCCGAAGATAACTCGCTCGACGAACAGCGCGACTACACCGTCAAGGCGCTGGAATTCATGAAGGAATCCGACTTCGTGTGGCTGGCGTTCCTGTGGAACCTGAACTACGGTCCGCAGGCAGGCTGGGCAGCCGACAATGACAACGTGCCCTATTCGATCATCGGACCGAATTTCGTCTTCCGCCCGGTCTTCGACGCGGTACGCGACTGGAACCGCACCTACGAATCCGCGCCGCCGAGCTAACAAAACGCCCCTCACCCTGCAACCTTCGGTTGCCGTCCCTCTCCCACGCAGGCGGGGAGAGGGATACGCGGCAGTCAAAACCCCTCTCCCCATTTATGTGGGAGAGGGGCAGAGCAAACCGCAGGTTTGCGCGGGGTGAGGGGTCTGGGCGCACAGCCACACGCCCCTACGGAGACCCTACCCTGTCGACTCCTCTCCCCCGCCGCCTGAAAACCCTGCTGTCCGTCGCCGTGCTGCTGGTCGGCATGGCGCTGATGCTGAGTGTGCCGCTCTCGTCCGCCGACGCCTTCAGGGGTTTCGCCGTCACCGACCCGCCGTTCACACCGCTGACCTACGGCATTCAGGCGTTCCTGTGGTGGGATCACGGCTTCGCCGGGCGCGACATGGACTGGATTCGGCTGATGGTCTTCAGCCACGTCAAGCAGACCTTCGCCTGGGACGACATCCAGCCGGAACGCGATACGTGGAGCATCGACCGCGCCGACGCGCTGCTGGGTGAGCTGGAGCGGCGCGGATTGAAGGTCGTCGCGCGGCTGACCAACACACCCGAATGGGCACACCCGGCGCTCGGCGCACGCGTGCGCGACGACTTCATCGACGCGCCGCCCGACGACTTCGCCGACTATGCCCGCTTCTGCGGCGTGCTCGCTGAGCGTTATAAGGGGCGGATCGCCGCGTACCAGGTGTGGAACGAGCCGAATCTGAGCCGCGAATGGGGCAACCGCCTGCCGGACGCCACCGCTTACGTGGCGCTGCTCAAGGGGTGCAGCGAAGCCATCCGCGCCGCCGACCCCGCAGCGATCATCATCTCGGCGGGTCTCGCGCCAACCGGCACCTACGACGAGACCGCCACCCCCGACGACCTCTATCTGCAAGCCATGTACGATGCCGGTTTCCAGCAGTACGTCGATGCCGTTGGGCTGCACGCGCCGGGCTACTCCGCCCCGGAAGTCGACCCGGCGGACGGCGTGGGCGGGCATCGCTTCTTCACCTTTCGCCACGTCGAAGACCTGCGGCGGATCATGGTCGCCAACGGCGACGCCGCCCATCAGGTCGCGCTGCTGGAAGTCGGCTGGACGACCGACCAGCAGAACCCGGATTACGCCTGGTTCGCCGTCGATGAAGCGACGCAGGCGCGCAATCTGGTCGCCGCGTACCGCTACGCCGCCGAAAACTGGCGTCCCTGGGTCGGGCTGATGTCGGCGATCTACATCGCCAGCCCGGACTGGACGCCGGCAAACGAAGAATGGTGGTGGTCAATCACCACGCCGCAAGGGTATACTCGCCCGGCATATATCGATCTGGCGAATATGGCGAAATACTGCGGCGACCGCCTCATCCCGGCGCGCGCGCCCGACAGCCCGGAGGCGCTTGGACTTGTCCCCGTCGATCCTTGCGATTAGCTACTTCTTTCACCTGCTGGCGACCATCGTGTGGATTGGCGGGCTGGTGCTGCTGGTGGTGCTGGTGCTGCCGGAAGCGCGCCGCGTGCTGGGCACGAATCGGGAATTCTACGCGCTGCTCACGCGCCTGCGCCGCCGCTTCATGCCGATGACCAACCTCAGCCTGGCGGTGCTGGTCGTGACCGGGCTTGTGCAAATGGCCGGTGATTCACATTACGATGGCGTGCTACAATTCACCAACGAATGGTCGCGGGTGATCCTGCTCAAGCATGTCGCCGTCGCCGGGATGTTCATCTGCGGGCTGGCGCTCCAGTACTGGGTCGCTCCGGCGCTGGAACGAGCTTCGCTGCTGGTCGAAAAAGCGAAGGGCGACCCGGCGGAACTGGATCAGTTACAGAAACGGGAAGCGCGGCTGACGTGGGTCAACGTCGGGCTGGGCGTGCTGGTGCTGGGCTTCACCGCCTGGGCGACCGCCTTGTAACGAAAGTGCTGAGTGCCGAGTACTGAGTGCTGAGTCAAGGCTCGGTACGTCGTAGGCACGGTTCGCTGCTTCGATCTGGAATGAATATTCTTGCTGGACGATGACAAAATTTATGAATGCGTTCTTCCCCGGCACTCAGCACTCGGCACTCAGCACTAGGAGTTCTGCTTGTCTAACCGTGTGAGTTATTCCCTGGCGGTTGCATTGCTGCTGTTGGGAGCGGTACTCCGCTTCACCAACCTCGCCACCCTGCCCGCCGGGTTCAGCGGCAGCGAAATCAACAACATCCGCATCGCCGAAACCGTCCGTCAGGGGCGGGTCGAGGTGTTCTACAACCTGCGCGGCGAAGGGCGCGAGGGCTTGTATCAGGCTGCCGTCACCGCCGTGACCACCCCCGGCAGCGGCATCATCGGCTACCGAATCCTGTCGGTGTGGCTCGGCTTGCTCACGCTGGCGCTGGTCTACGTGCTGGGCACGCGGCTGTTCGGCAGCCTGGCGGGGCTGGCGTCGATGGCGCTGATGACCGTTACGATGGCGCCGATTGTGCTGTCGCGCCAGATGTCGCCCGAAGCGCTGCTGCCGCTGTTCGTGACGGCGGTGCTGGCTGCTCTGACGCTCTCACTGCCCATCCCCGGCGCGCAGCCCATCCGGGGGTCGCGCACGGCTGCCTTCGCCGCGCTGGGCGTGATGCTCGGCTTGGGTTTGTACGCCCACCCGATCAGTCTGGTAGTCACGCTGTTCAGCATGGTGTTCATCGCCAGCATCATTCTGGTGCGGCGTCCGCTCACCCGGCGCACGATTAGCTTCACCTGGTTCGCATTGGTGATCATGATCGTGATCGCCATGCCGTATGTTATTTCCAGCCTGCAGCACCCGGAACTGGCGGCGGCGCGGCGGCTGCTGGTCGAAGACCCGTCGAAATCGTTCGTCCAGTCGTTCATCGACGGCTTCACCGGTTTGTTCCTGATCGGCGACTCCAACCCGGCGGTCAATCTCCCCAGCCGCCCATTGATCGATCTGGTCAGCGGGCTAATCATGATCGTCGGCGGGGTCGCCGCCGTGCGCGGCTGGCGCGAATCGCGCTGCTCGCTGCTGCTGACGGCGCTGGTGTTCATCGCGCCGTTCAGCCTGCACGCGCCCAACAGCCCGAACTTTGAGGCATACGCGCCGCTGCTGCCGCTGGTGGCGCTGTTCTTCGGTCTGGGCGCGACCACGCTCTATCACAGCTTGCCCAACAACAGCCGCCGGATCGCTGCGCTGGGGCTGGTCGCGCTGTTCGCCTTCAATATCGTCTGGCTGGCGCGCGACCTTTTCACCCACTGGGCGAATCTCCCGGAGATGCAGCAGGTCTACAACACCCGGCTGGGGCAGATCGCCCACTTCATCGACACGACCGCCGACACCACACCGACGGTAATCTGCACGTCCACCCTCAAGCCGCAGATCAACCCGGTCACCCTGACCGACACGCAGCTTATCGCCCTGATGATGCACCGCCAGAACGCCGTGCTGCGCTATGCCGACTGCGGCTCGGCGCTGATCCTGACTGAAGGCGGCGAGCACGAGCAGGTGATCCTGCTGGAACCGAGCGGGTTCGCGGGCGTGAACCCATATTTGCAGAACTGGCTGGAACTGGGCAGCGTGCTCGACCGCCCGGATGTGCCTGCCGGGACGGTGATCGACCTGCGCGTCGCCGACGCGCTCGCCACCCGCATCGGCGGCTTCATGACGACCGCGCCGATCATGTTCGACCCGCAGGCGACCGAAACTGCCGAAGTCGTGCCGCCGCCGGTGCGCTTCGGCGGCAACGTGACGTTCCTCGGCTACGAGCATAGCTGGGCGAATGTCTATCGCCCCGGCGACGTGGTCCCGGTCGTGACCTACTGGCGCGTTGATGGTGTCGTGCCGCCCGACCTGCGCCTGTTCACGCATATCCTGTCCGACCCAACCAACATCGTCGCCCAGAACGACCCCAGCAGCGTGGTCGCGTCGCAGCTTCTCCCGCGCGACATCTTCATACAGGTGACGTACGTCCAGCTTCCGCGCCGCATCCTGGAGGGGACCTACAGCCTCTCGGTCGGCGCGTACCCGGAAAGCACCGGCATCCGGCTGCCCGTCTTCCAGGGAGACCAGCCGCGCGGCGCGCGGCTGTTCGTGGGACAGATCACGGTACAGGACAGCTAGACATGTTCGAGATCGTGTTTCTGGGCACGTCGGCATCCGCGCCGTCGATTCACCGGGGCTTGCCGGCGCAGGCGGTGCTGGCGGGCGAGCACCGCTTCCTGATCGACTGCGGCGAGGGCACGCAGCGCCAGATTTTGCGCAGCGGCATCGGCTTCAAGCGCTTGAACCACATTCTGCTGACCCACGCCCACCTCGACCACATCCTCGGCTTGGGCGGGCTGGTCTCGACCTTCGCCCGCTGGGAGAACATCGAGGAGCTGAACATCTTCGGCGGGCGGGCGACGCTGGAGCGCGTCAAGGCGCTGCTGTTCGGCGTCGTGCTGGACTACGAGCGCCTGCCGATTCAGATTCATCTGGTCGATTTGCAGCCGGGCGTGATCCTGCAAGCCAAAGACTTCACGGTGAGCGCCTTTCCGGTCACGCACCGGGGCAGCGGCAATTTCGGCTTCATTTTTCAGGAGCGCTCGCACCGCCCGTTTCTGGTCGAGAAAGCCGAAGCGCTCGGCATCCCGGCGGGACCGGAGCGCGGGCAGTTGGTTGCCGGGCAGACGATCGCGCTGAAAGACGGGCGCACGATCACGCCGGAGATGGTGCTGGGCGACGAAGTGCGCGGGGCGAAGCTCGTCCACATCGGCGACATCGGGCGGCTGGACAACGTGCGCGAATACGTCGCCGACGCCGACGCGCTGGTGATCGAATCGACCTTTCTGGACGACGAGGGCGAGACGGCGAACGCCTTCGGGCACATCACGGCGCGGCAGGCGGCGGCGCTGGCGCGCGACGCCGGCGTTAAGACGCTGATTCTGACGCACATTTCGCGGCGCTATCCCGAATCGCGCGTGCGCGAGGAAGCGCAGAGCGTCTTCGCCAACACCTACGTCGCCCGCGACCTGGATCATTACGTCGTCTACCGGGATCGCCCGGTCGAGAAGCTGACGCCAGAGATGATCCGCGCCCGAAACGAAGCGCAGGGCAGCGAAACGGAAGCGGATTAAGCTAGCGCTGCTCCCACAACTGGCGCGTAATCTGGGCGTGACCCAGATGCAAGCCGAGGTGTTCCAGCGCGTGCAGCAGCGCCCAGCCTTTCGTGGCGGGCTTGCCGTCGAAGACGACTGAGCTGGTCACCGCGAAATCTGCCAGCGACAGGCGTTCCAGCCCGGCGCGCGCGTAATCTTCGAGCGCAGCGAAACGCGCCTTCAGTTGGTCGTGGCTCAAGCCCTTCGCCTGAAACTCCGCCGCGCGGTTGCGGTTGGATGGATCATCCAGCGCCGCATCGCCGATCCAGAAGCGCGACGAGCCGGTCACGTGGACGACCAGCACCACAAACGAGTTCATGTCCGCGCCGGGAACCCAGTCGAGCGCTTCGGCGGGCAGGTCGTCAAACGCGGCGATGAAGTCGCGGTCTAAAGTTTGCAGCCGTTCGAGATAATCCACGAAGAACTGTTCCATCATAGTTTCTCCTAATCACCCTCCGAGGGGGCGCTCACTCCTCCGTGAAATATAACGCCGCCCGCATCACCGCGTATCAGCATAACCCCGATTGAGAGTAAAGGGAATTTCCCGTGCTATACTAGGGAATGTGAGTAAGGAGACCTGAATGACACTCAAGAACCAGAATCGAGTACAGGTGCGGATTTCGTTCGCGCATGTAGGCGATAAGCTAGTTATGGACAAGTTTACAGAGCAGCTCTACGCGCTGATTTCGGATTCGTTTCCTGATGCGAAATCCGATATTGATATTGAGATCGAAGACGATGACTACGATCTCGTACAAAACTTCCGCGAGAGTTGGGCGGACGCGATGGAAGGTCGGACTATAAGCCGCGAAGAATTTCGCCGTCGCATGTCCGATAATGCCTAACATTGTCTACGCTCTGGGATTTCTCAAAGCTGCTGATCGTCTCAAAAAGCGTTACCCGCATGTTATTGATGATACCGAAGCCCTTGCCGACCAGCCAGAAGCCGGACAACTTCCCGGAAAGCGGCTTCAGGGCTTGCCCTTACCGAGTTTACAAGACGCGAATCAAGAATAGCGATGTACAGAAAGGGAAAAGTGGCGGGTATCGCGTCATGTACTACCTCGAAACGTCTGAAAAGTTGGTGTTGCTTATCATCTTCACCAAAAGCGATGAAAGCAATCTTCCCACAGATGTGATTCGTCGCCTCATTGAAGAATACAGGCGGCGGGGTTGATTATCCTCACTCCCCCGTGAAGTACAGCGCCACCAGCATGACTGCCGAAAACACGTAGCCGATCACCGCCGGAACGATGTCGCCGTGCGCGTAGAACACCGTCGCCGTGATCACGCCGCTGCCCAGCAGCACGGCACGCGTCGTGCGCCGCTCCTGCGCCTCGATGCGGTTCAACTGGCGCTGGTACTCCGGAGACGGCTCGACCCGCACCGGCAGGTCACTCCGAGCAAGCGATCCGCGCGAGTCCGCCGTTGACCGCCCGAACAGGCTCTGCCCGATATTCAGCAGCGTTTGCGCGCCTCCGCTGCCAAGCAGCCCGGACAAAACCGACGAGCCGAAGATGCCCGCCAGCGGGTTATCGCCGTTCTCGGTGAGCTTCTGGGTGATCAGCTTCTGGGCATACGGCTGGATTTCGCCCCAGGGATTGAAGCCGGGGTCAAGCCCGGTGGCGATCCCGCTCAGAATCCCCATCGTCCGCCCCAGATAGATGAAGTCCTGCGGAACCTGGAACGGCATCGAGAACAGCAGGTCGTTGAATTCCTTGCCCAGCGACGCCATGCTGTCGTAGCTGATGCTGCTCATCTGCGACATCGACAAGCCCCACACCTGATCGAACACGGCGCGGGTCGCCTCTTCCAGCCGCTCGGTATCGACGCCCGGCAGCAGGAAGCCCAGTTCGCTGTAGCTCTTGACCATCTTCTCGGCGTCGCGGGTGATGACCGCCGCCAGCGTGCCGATCAAGCCGTTGACGATCTGCGGCGTCAGCGTGCCGACCATGCCGAAATCGATGAAGATCAGGTAGAAGGGGCTGCCCTCCTGCTTGTCCTGGGCGTTGTAGGCGTCGTTATCCGGCGGCAGCGGGTACACGAACAGGTTGCCGGGGTGCGGGTCAGCGTGGAAGAAGCGCTCCTCGAACACCTGACGCAGATACGTGTCCATCAGCCGCTTGGCGACCGCCTGCCGGCTGATGCCGGCGGCTTCCAGCGCGGCGTAGTCGTCCAGCTTGATGGTCGTTACGTCTTCCATCGTCAGCACGCTGTCGGTCGAGTGTTCCTCGTAGATCGTCGGGATGTACACGCCGAGATCGTGCTTGAACATGTCGCTGAAGCGTGCGGCGTTGCGCGCCTCGTGCCTGTACGACAATTCTTCCAGCAGCACCCGCCCGAATTCCTCGATCAGTGCGACGGCATCCATACGGCGATTAACGAAGCGGAATTTCATGGCGATGCGCGAGACGGTGAACATCGCCGCCAGGTCGGTGTAGCAGATTTCGGCGATGCCGGGGCGCAGCACCTTGACGACCACGCGGTCGCCGTTTTGCAGCCGGGCGCGGTGTACCTGCCCCAGCGATGCCGCCGCGACCGGCGTATCATCGAACTGGCTGAAGCGCGCCGGGATCGATCCAAGCTGCTGCTCGATGATGGCGCGGATGTAGGCGGTCGGCACGCCCGGCACTTCGTCGCGCAGGCTGGCAAGCTCGCGGATCACTTCCGGCGGCAGCACGTCGCTGCGCGTCGAGACGAACTGCCCCGCCTTGATCATCATGCCGCCCATGTCGATGGCGAAGCCCCGGAACGCGCGCGCGTACCGCTGCCAGCGCGGGATATTGCCGCGCTGCACGCGCTCCGGGAAGTAGCGCTGCAGGATGACGTGCCACAGCACCAGTTGGGCGAACAGCCAGCCGAAATGCCAGATCACCCGCACGTAGCGGAACTGCATCCGCAGCGAGCGCGGGCGGCTGGCGATCACTTCGCGCACCTTGACGGTTTCGCGGGCGCGCTCGGCGGGCGACCCAACCGGCGGCTCGCCGTTGGGCGATTTCCCGTTGCCGGAGACGACGAGGGCGTTAGTTGTCCCGGACGAACTGGATATTGAGAGTCGACTGCTCGAATTTTGCATCCGCGATTTCCAAATCCCATAGTGTGTATGGCAGGACGATATTGCGGCGGTACGGTCCCACGCGCAGCGTCAGTTCATCGCGCGACCGGTAGATGTCGAGGTCTTTCTTGTCTGCGAACGGCAGCGGTACCGACAGCTTGAAGCCGCCGTCCTGCTCGATGATCTGGTGCGTCGTGCCGCTGAACAGCTTCTGCACCGGGTCGGTATCGTGGTACAGCAGGTCGCCCAGCTTGTGCAGCGCTTCCAGCCCGCCCACTTCCTGCCCGAACATCGGCGCGGTCAGCATCGGCAGCTCGCCGAACGCCTCACCGATAACATCGATATTCTCTTTCTGGCGGGCTTTCGCCTGCGCGAAGTATGGGTCGGTCACCTCGTCGGGGATGATGCGGTTGCAGATGATGGCGTCGGTGGCGTAGCCATACAGATTCAGATACGTGTAGGTGCGCTGCGTCTCCTTGATGACCATCTTCTCCGGGTTGACGACCAACCGTATGCTGGCGATCTCCGGGTCGCTAAGCAACCGGCGCACCCGGTCGAGCGTGTCGAACAGCTTGCGGACTTCGTCCCAGGCGTCATCCTGAGGGATGTCGTCGGTATTGCGCCCCAACACCTTGCCGATGGGGCGCAGAATTTTCGCCGCGCCGCGCGTCAGCGCCAGAATCTTCTCGAACCACCAGCGCGTCACGTCCGGCAGGCTGAGCAGGCGCAGCGTCTCGGCGGTCGGCGCGGCATCGACCACCAGCACGTCATATTCGCCCGACTGCACGTACTGGTTGATCCAGAGCAGGTGCGCACCTTCTTCCAAGCCGGGCAGGATCGTCACTTCTTCGGCGACGATGTCCTCGACGCCCCGCTGCGTGAACAGCGAGGTCAGGTAGCGCTGGATTTTGCCCCAGTACTTGTCCATCGAATAGCGGGCGTCGACTTCCTGCGCCCACAGATTTTCACGAATGAGCACCGGCTCCGGTCCGATCTCCGCTTCGAGCGAATCGCCGAGGCTGTGGGCGGTGTCGGTGCTGATGACGATGGTTTTCAGCCCCATTTCGGCGCAGCGCAGCGCCGTCGCCGCCGAAACGCTGGTCTTGCCGACGCCACCCTTGCCGGTATGCACAATCACACGCATGGGTTTATCTATCCTCAATCCGATTACGGCGCTGATTATACAACGCCGGGATGAACGATGGTCGTTAGACTGTTATACGAGTAATGTGAAGGCGGTGTTGCAGCAGGGGCGTTAGAGGTGTGATAGAAAGATGGCTTAACGCCGCACCCCCCGATCCTTTCATACAATGGAAGCAGGTGTAAGCGTTTCAGCGAAAGCTGCCGATGAGCATTATCGAAGACAGCCTGGCGCCCGGCGAATCGGTGCTGATCACGGCGCGGCATCACGAACTCGTCATCCTGCTCACGGTGCTGCGCGCCATGATGATCGGGCTGGTGGCGGAGATCGCCTTTTTCGTCGCCGTGATTATCGTCCAGTTCATCAGTCTCGGCGTCGGCAGGCTGCTGGTGTCGATTCCCACCGATGTCGGCGTGGTGTGGCTCTACCTCGCCGGGAACCTGCCGTTCATCATCTGCGGCTTGATCCTCGGCACGCTGAATTACTACGGCTCGCAGGTGGTGCTGACCAACCAGCGCATTTTTGTCAAAACCGGCGTGCTGCGCCGCCGCCTGATCGAACTCAGCCTGAACCCGCCGCGCCGCTTTCGCATCTTCACGCCGCCGCTCGGTCGTGTGCTGGGGTTCAAGGTGCTGCTGTTCGCGCGGGCGAACGACAAAATTCAGCGCGCGACGTTCGTCGACAAAGCGAATACGTTCGAGGAGTGGATTGCCAAACGTCCGACCGTCCGCTACGACGGGCAGCCCGCCGAAGCACAAACAGACGCTCATGTGCTACCCCCGCCGTTCATCGCCGACGAGACCGAGTTCCCGGAAGAATACACGGCGCGAATGTTACGCGAAGCCTCGCTGCACATCGAGCATCATAACCCGACGGCGGCGCGCAAAATCGTCGAGCGGCTGCTGCAATCCAACTCCGATAATGCCAACGTGTGGTATATGGCAGGCTATCTGTCGGCGTCGCCGGAGAAGAAGCGGCGGGCATACGAACGCGCGCTGGCGATCAACCCCCGCCACAGGCGAGCGCGGCAGAAGCTCGACGCGCTGCCGTGACCGACTGCTAAGCTAATCGGTGAACAAATCCCGCGCAGTCAGTGTGAAACCCGGCAGCACATCTCCCCCGTCGAGCGTGCCATCGATGCCGACGGTCTTCACGGGCTGTCCCGGCGCGTAGGCGTCGATGCTCTGCGACTGCGGGTATATCTCCCACAGCAGAATCCCGGCTTGCTGGTAAATCTGTCGCTTCCGGCGGATAACAGTCGCCAGGTGATTTGGCGAGATGACCTCGACTGCCCATTCAGGGGGCACAGCATCGGGAAAATCTCCACTCATCGGGTTCCGTTTGTAGGCAAGTTTGGGGGAAATGACGTGTCCGCCAATATCGTAACAGCCGCCTGCCCCGCTGATGTGGCAGGCGAGCGATCGTTCTCGACAAAATGTGTGTATTCGGAAGCTGATCAGATACGGGATTTGAGAATACCACGTCGGAACATGGGGGATTCGATAATACCCTCATCGATCAGTTCGAGTAGTCGATCCTCATTCCCCGGTCGATTAGCAAAATCCGCAAAAGCTTCAATCGTATAAATTCGTCCGGTCGTCATCGCCCTGCTCGCATGATCTACCCCGCGTTCGCCACTTCCGCCGGCGGCGGCTCGCCCGCGAACCACCAGTAGTTGTCGGTCGCTTCCAGCTCGATCACCTGCCGGTCGGGGAAGCGGTCGAGGATAGCCTGCTTGACCTCGCCGTCCGTGCCGGTGTAGTTCCACGCCGCCACGATATCGGTATTCAGATACGGACCCGTCACCGACATCAGCGCGCCCATCGCCCGCCAGCGCATCCCGGAGCCGTTGACGATCACCAGCACCGGCTGATCGCCCACGCGCCGCGCCTGTACCGCCTCGATCTGCTCCTGCGACATGAAGTTGTAGCCCCGCAGCACGCCGATGCGCGGCGTGCTGTAGAA
>JADLHH010000016.1 GCA_020848855.1 Anaerolineae bacterium
CGGTAGCTGCCCAGGATGTGTCCCAGTTGGTCGGCAAGCCGGTAACGTGACGCGGGTTCCTTGCTCATCGTCTTGAAGACGATACGCGCCAGGCTTTCCGGCACCTGCGGGTTGAACTCCGTCACCATCGGCACGCGGTCGCGGATGTGCGCCAGCGCCAGTTCCTGTTGGTTCGCACCGGAATAGGGCAGCCGCCCCGCCAGCATTTCGAACAGCACAATACCTATCGAGTACACGTCCGAAGCGGGTGTTGGCTTTTCGCCCCGCGCCTGCTCCGGTGCGAAGTAGTGCGGGCTTCCCCACACGACCTGCTGTTTTTCACCCGGAGCCTGATCGCTCAGCGCCTGGGCGATACCGAAGTCTGTCACCTTCACCACGTCATCCTTGGCGACAAGAATGTTCTGCGGCTTCACGTCGGCATGGACCAGCCCTGCCCGATGCGCGAAGCCGATACCACCGCAAATCTGAATGGCAAGATTCAGCGCTCGGTTGATCCCCAGCGCGCCGTCCGTCTTAATGATTTTCTTCAGGTCGGTGCCTTCGACGAATTCCATCACGATGTAGTGGGTAGGTCCGTCCGCGCCCACGTCGTGCACGGTGACAATGTTGGGATGCGCAAGGTTGGCAACGCTGCGCGCCTCGTTGCGGAAGCGCGCCAGAAATGCCGGGTCATTGGTCAGGCTGGGGCGCAGAATCTTGACCGCGACCGTGCGCCCCAGCGCCTGGTCAATCGCCTTGTAGATCACCGCCATACCGCCGCTGCCCTGCTGGGCAACCAGGCGGTAGCGTCCGTTGAGTACAGTATCACTCGCCATAAATGGATTCTTGCCTTCTCAAGGTCGCATCAGCGGGTCGAACAAACGGCGATATTCTAGCACAGCGCTCCGGTCGGTCATACTCGCAATGTAGTCAGCGATCACGCGCTTCACACCCAGGTTCTCGATATCCGCCTGGCATTCTTTCGGCAGTTGGCGCGGGTCTTCCAGCAGCGTGTTGAAGATCTGCTCGATGAACCGCTGCGCACGTGTCTTCATGCGCACCACGCGGAAGCTGTAATACATATTCTCGAACAGGAAGGCTTTCAGCGCACGGTTCATCGTCCCGACCTGCTCACTGTAGCCGACCACATTCTCCGACTGTTTCTGAATGTCTTGGGATGTCTGTGGTTGAATGGCTTCCAGCCGCGACTCGGTCGTCTGCAGCACGTCGTCCACCAGGATGCCGACCAGCTCGCGGATGAACCCGTGCCGCGTGATCTCGTCCATCACGCCGCCGCGCCAGTTCTGGCGCTCGCACAGCAGCTTCCAGATGTCGAGGTCCTTCAGCATGTCCGGCGTGATCACCCCGGAATTCAACCCATCGTCGAGATCGTGCGCGTTATACGCCAGTTCGTCGGTCGCATTGGCGATCTGTGCTTCCAGGCTGCCGCGCGAAGCAGGGTCGAGTCCGGCAAGCCTGCTCAGGTTATAACTCGTCTCGTGCTTAGCAAGACCGCGCAGTGTTTCCAGCGTCAGGTTCAGACCTGGAAATTGCGGGTAACGCCGCTCCAGCTGTGTCACGACACGGTAGCTCTGGTGATTATGGTTGAAGCCGCCCTGCTCCTTCACCAGCTCATCTAGCGTGTCTTCGCCAGCGTGCCCGAACGGGGGATGCCCCAGGTCATGCGCGAGACAGATCGCTTCGACCAAATCCTCGTTTACGCCCAGCGCCCGCGCAATTGTCCGTGCGATCTGCGTGACTTCCAGCGTATGCGTCAGCCGCGTGCGGTAATAGTCGCCCTCGTCGTTGGCAAAGACCTGCGTTTTGTATTCCAGCCGTCGAAACGCGGCAGAATGAGTAATCCGGTCACGGTCACGCTGAAACGCCGTCCGGTATGCGGACTCGTTTTCCGCATAGCAGCGCCCATCGCTCTCGCCGCTCCGCAGCGCGTATGAGGCAAGCCGTTCGGCTTCCTGCTGCTCAAGCTGTTCCCGCATCAGGAACATCGCCCTTATCCTCCGCTGATCGTCGTCCTATTGTACCGCCATTCACTTTTCGAGCGAAACGGCTCGCTAGTCATCATCCCGCAACCGGATGCGCTCAACTATCAGGCGTTCGCCCTCACGATGAACTTCCATCCGCACGGCTGCCCCGACGCGCAGCACATCGTCAATCCGCGCGCCGCTTAGTTCATAGCGCTGCCCATCTACGATCACTGCAGTACTGCCGAGCGCTTCGATCGTCCCTTCTACCCGGAAATCGTCGCTCACTTCCGGTGTTTCGACTGGCGCAGCCACTTCGGGTGTCTCGGCCGGGGCGCTCACCTCCGGCGTTTCGACCGGTGCTTCGGCGGTTACGTCCGGCGTTGTCACTGGCGCAGCGGCTTCAGGGGTTTCGCCTGCCGCGTCAGTTTCCGCCGTCGCGACCGGGGCTGCCATGGTCTGTTCGGCAGTCGCTTCAGCAGTCGGCAGCAGTTCTTCCGTCGCAATCGGGGGAACTACCAGCTCGTCTGTTGCCAGCGGCGCGACCACGCTGATGTTCACGGCAACCGCCGGAATCACGTTGTAGCGCGTCAGGTAGCTCACCACGCCCAGCGCCGCCGTCGCCAGCCACAGGATTAACGTGATCCACATCGTCGATTTCGCGTACCTGAACCAGTAACGCGAGGTGTCGCGTTCGCCGCGCCGCTTGGCACGCGCCACCTGCGTATCCTCAACG
>JADLHH010000017.1 GCA_020848855.1 Anaerolineae bacterium
CCTGCACGCGCACCCGGTCGCGGCGGTGATCGGCACGGGCGGCGCGCGCCACGAAGAGTTCGAGGCGCTGGAACACGCCGTCGCGCTGCTGGAATACGTCGGCTTGAGTGAAACGTATGGCGACCTGCTGGCGCAAAACCTGCCGTATGGCTTGCAGCGCCGGCTGGAGATCGCGCGGGCGCTGGCGTCCGAGCCGAAGCTGCTGCTGCTGGACGAGCCGACCGCCGGGATGAACCCGCAGGAAACCGAGGACATGATGCACCTGATTCGCCGCCTGCGCGACGAGCGCGGGCTGACCATCTTCCTGATCGAGCACGACGTGAAGCTGGTCATGAACATCTCGGATCAGGTGAGCGTGATGGACTACGGGCAGAAGATTGCCGAAGGGACGCCCGCTGAAGTCCAGCGCGACCCGAAGGTGATCGAGGCGTACCTCGGCACGCCGGTGGAAGACGTATTCGGCGCGGAAGGTGACGCATGAGCCTGCTTGAAGTCAGGGACATCCACACGTTTTACGGCAATATCGAAGCGCTGAAGGGCGTCTCGCTGACGGTCGAGCAGGGCGAAATCGTCACGCTGATCGGGGGCAACGGCGCGGGTAAGACCACCACGCTCAACACCATCTGCGGCATCACCCCGGCGCGCTCCGGCAGCGTGCTGCTCGACGGCGAAGACATCACCCACCTGCGCCCGCACGAAATCGTCAAGCGGCGGGTGGTGCAGGCGCCGGAAGGACGCAAAATCTTCACGCGGCTGACGGTGCGCGAGAACCTCGAAATGGGCGGCTTTGCTCAGGACGACCCGAACGCGGTCGAAGCGGCGATGGCAGACGTATTCGAGCGCTTCCCGCGCCTGAAGGAGCGGCAGAAACAGCTTGGCGGCACGCTTTCCGGCGGCGAACAGCAGATGCTCGCCATCGGGCGGGCGCTGATGACGCGCCCGCGTATTCTGCTGCTGGATGAGCCGTCGATGGGACTCGCGCCGCTGCTGGTGCGCGACATCTTCGAGGTGATCCGCTATCTGAACCAGGAAGCCGGGACGACCATCCTGCTGGTGGAGCAGAACGCGCTGATGGCGCTGGCAGTGGCGAATCGCGGTTACGTATTACAGTCCGGCTACATCACCCACGCCGACACCGCCGACGCGCTGAGCCACAATCAGGTCGTCATCGAGGCGTATCTGGGGGGATAAAACAGCCCCTCATCTCGGCTCACCGTCGCTTCGCTTTGGGTGAGCTTTCCCTTCTCCCACGCAGGCGGGGAGAAGGGAGTCAAAAGTCCCTCTCCCCGTTTACGTGGGAGAGGGATTTAGGGTGAGGGCGAATTGTATCTACCGCCGCCGCCCGAACAGCCGCAGCAGGAAGATGAACAGGTTGACGAAGTCCAGGTAAAGCTGGAGCGCGGCGAAAATGCTGTACTTCGCCACCGCCGAGCCGTCCGCCTGGAATTCGGGCGACGCCGCCATGTACTTGATCTTCTGGGTGTCGTAGGCGGTCAAGCCCATGAAAATCGCCACGCCGGCGAAGCTGATCAGAATCTCAAACGCAGAACTGCGCAGGAACATGTTCACGATCAGTGCAATCAGCAGACCGAACAAGCCGACCATCAGGTACGTGCGCCAGTGGGTCAGGTCGATATCGGTCGTGAAGCCGATGACCGACATCGCGGCGAACGTTCCGGCGGTGATGAAGAACGCCAGCGCGACCGACTCGCCGGTATAAGCGTACAGCAGCAGCGAGAGCGTGAAGCCGTTCAGCGCCGCGTAGACCACGAACATGATGGCGGCGACGGTGGGAGACAGCCGCGAGATCGCCCACGACAGCGCGATGACGAGGACGAGTTCGGCGATGACCGCGCCAAGAAACAACTGCGGCGAATTCCCGAAGACTTCCTCAACGTTAATGCTCACGGCAACCACGCCGGTGACGACCAGACCAATGATCATCCACAGGTACGTCCATTTGAGCAGGGGGCGAACCGCCTCGCTGGTGATAGCCGAGATGTCACGTTTGCCAAAAAGCCCCGGAGATTCCATCTTTGCAGCCCTCGATTTCTCGTATCGTAATCTGACAATTCAATGATACATGAATTCTAACACGGGGGATGCCCCCCAGTTTCGGGGTTTACACGGATTTTACATGTCAGATCGGGAAGAAATTACGCGAGGTGGGGGCACGACATAGGCAACCGAAGGTTGCGCGTGCCCCCACGACGAGATTTCCATTTGAGCAGGCTTACTTCAGCGCGTTCAGCCCCTCGAACAGCCGCTTGACCGCCCCGGCGGTCGTTTCTGGCGGCAGCGCATACGAGAAGCGAATCCAGTTCTCGCCCGCGTCCGAGAAATACTTGCCGGCGACGATGGCGATGCCGTACTGCTCGCCCAGATAGGTCAGCAGCCCTTCGGAGCCACTCAGCCCGCCCGCCTCGATATACGGCGTGCAGTCGATGAAGGCGTAGTAGCCGTCGCCCATGACGAAGCGTGCGCCGTTCGCTTCCAGCGCGCCGCGCAGGACTTTGCGGCTCTCGCGGGTCGGCAGGATGATCGGCGCGGCGGCTTCTTCGTAGCCCATCTGGTAGGCGGCAATCGCCACCGCCTGCCCGAAGTACGACGGCACGACGCCGTGCGACGCCTGGCTGACGATGTACTTGACGACCTGCTTGCCCGCCAGCAGGTGCGCGCTGCGGATGTTCGACGCGCCGAGGCTCTTGGTCAGTCCGTCGAGCACCATGATCCGCTCGCGCTCTTCCGGCGTGAAGGCTTGCAGCAGGGTGTTGATGTTGTTGTGCCCGCCGTCCGTGACCCAGTGGTACATCCAGTCGAACAGCACGTAGGCAATGCCCGCGTCGAGCGCGGTGTGCGCCAGTTCGATCTGCTCGCTGAGCGGGATGGTGCGCCCGGTCGGGTTGTCCGGCGACGTGATCACAATCCCGGCGATCTTGCGCCCTTCCTGCGCGGCGAACGCGGCGGTGGCGCGGATACCTTCCGGCGTGTAGCGCCAGCCCTCTGCCGGGTCGCCGGGGGCGAGCAGCACGGTCGCGCCGATGGCATACGGGCCCCCGTTGTAGGAAATCCAGGGGACGCGCGAGACGACGATCAGGCTGCCGACTTCCTTCGTGCCGAGCGCGATCATCGCGCCGTAGGCTTTCTGCAAGCCGTCGCGCCCGCCCTGCATGAACACAATGTTCTCAGGACCCCAGCCGGAAGCGGCGTCCAACTGCCAGTACGGTTCGGCGGCAGCTTTGCGGAACTGCGCTGTGCCGAACGGCTGGTCGTAGGCGGTGCCGTGTTCCAGTTGAAGCTGCAGCGCGCTTTCGAGCAGCGCCGACGGCACACCCGGCAGGCTCGCGCCGCCGTCACCCTGCGAGGCGTCGTAGGTTACCACGCCTGTGCCGTGATTCTGGGTATAGACCTTAAGCGCGTCCCGGATCAGGAACATCCGTGACGGCGGAATGTCCATCATCTGAGCCGGGTAGCCGTTCACCGGGATGCGGTTCTCCGGCGGGACTGCAAATTCGGGCATTTCGAACCTAAGAGTTTCTTTTTCGATCAACAGCCTTGCCTCCTTTATCGTCAGAAACAAAAACACCCCGCGTCGCGGGGTGTGGTTATGCAAACACGTATAGACCCCGCCTACGCTGGTGGGTGACGATTGGTATCGGTGGTGGTCATCATACGCATCGACATGACGTACCTTTCACAGCCGACCATGATTGTCCTATTGTAACAGCCGCGCGTCAATGTGCAACACCTGCAAACCTGCTCGACGCGCGTTCGTACAAACTGCCAAAGATCGCCACCCCGCGCCCCGGCACGCTGCCGCCGGTTATCCCGTGCTAGAATAAGCCACAGACATGACGGAAAGGGAAGCCCATGCCGATGAGCCGTTCCTCGCTGCTGGTCTACAATACGGTTGATCGTCTGCTGCGCGGCGATCTGTTCCACACCGTCACCACCGCCGACGTGATCGACGATCTCGCGGCGTTTCCCGACGATGCGCCGGTTGTCGGCATCGGCACGACCAGTTGGCTGCGGCGCAACGGCGAAGTCATCGCCGGCGGAACTGCTCGGTCGCCGCAGTTTCTGTGGGCAGACCCGGAAAGCAGCCCCGTTGGGCAGGTGATCGATGTGTGCTGGCAGCGCCCGTCCGAAGGCGACACGCCGCTGGTCACGCCGCGCATCGACGACAACGACGAACAGGCGAATTTCCCATTTCTGGCGCTGGCGGTCTGCGACCCGGCACAGTCGATGCAGTGGGAGATCGCCGACGTTCTCGACGCCCACACCTGGCTGATTGACGAATTGGGCAGGCGGAACGTGGGTGTGGCGGGCGTGCAGTTTCGCGGGCGCTTCGGCGCGGTCAGGACGACCGACGCCTACAACGTGCCCCTCGGCGGTCTCGACCTGAGCGGCGGGTACGCGGGCGACCAGTATTTCCGCTTTGCCGAATATCACGACGACGAGTGGATTCTCAACGGCGTGTACGCCGCCAACCCGTCGCTTCAGCCGTTCATCTCGGTCGCCAGCCGACCGCTGCACCTGCACGGCTACCGGACTGCTGCCCGCGATGGTGGGCACATCGTTTCGGCGGAAGTGCGCACGGCGCAGGTCGCCGTCTGGCTGCTGGACGACCTGATTTTGCGGATTCACGACGTGGCGCACGCCCTGATGCCGGTGCAGAAGGGCTGATCCTCAGCAAAGCTTCGGTCAGCGCGGTTTTCTCCGGCTGCGGGTCGGGCGTATCGCCCAGCAGGATCATGCCGCCGGGCATGTTTTGCAGGATCGCCTTCACTTCGACTCTCCGGTCAGCGCGCGGACGCGCTGGCGGCAGTCGTCGAGCACGTCGCGCACGGTCTGTTCCAGCGGGATAATCGGCTGCCAGCCGGTCGCTTCGCGCAGGCGGGATGCGTCGCCCCACACCTTGCTCGTCCCGCCGGGGCGCAGGCGGGCGGTGTCCGATTCAATGCGGATGTGGGCGTCGGTCAGCGCCAGCATCATGTCCAGCACCGCGCGGATTGTCCACGTCCTGCCGGACGCGATGTTGTAGACCTCGCCCGGCGCGCCGCGCTCCATGATCAGGCGGTAGCCGCGCACCACGTCGCGCACGTCGGTGAAATCGCGCTCGGCGCTCAGCGAGCCGACGCGTATCGTCGGCGGCTGCTGCCCGGCTTCGATTCGGGCGATTTGCAGCGCGAAATCCGGCGCGACAAAGCCGGGACTCTGACCGGGTCCCAGATGGTTGAACGGGCGCGCCCGCATGATCGGCAGGTTATTGCTCAGGTAGTACTGCACTGCCAGCATGTCCTGCGCTGCTTTGCTGACGCGGTCGGGGTTGGATGGGCGCAGCGGCAGGTCTTCGGTGGCGGGGCGGTCATCGGTCTGCTCGCCATAGATGTCGCCGGAACTGACGACGAGGATGCGCGGCTTTAGGTTGTGTATCAGGCAGCCGAGGATCACGCTCACCTGCGCGTGAATGTTGTTCTCCAGCGTGCTCCACACCGCCGAATACGACCGGGCGGGCGATGCCTGCGCTGCCAGGTGGTAGATGTGATCCGGCTGGAGCGCGCCGATCAGGTCGGCGACCGCTTTTTCGTCGCGCAGGTCGACGGTGTGATAGGTCACCGCCGCGCCGGGCAGTTCGAACGGTCGAAAGCTCGTGCCGTGCAATTCATAGCTGCTCGGCGTACCGCTGTCCGACGCGAGTTCGTGGATGAGGTGGCGACCGGCGAAACCGTCGGCTCCGGTGATCAAGACGCGCACAGGGGTGTTCCTTCGGTATGGCAAGGTGCGCACGATTATAACGAATTTGCCGCCGAGTGTCAGGTGAAAGGGGCTATCAGCCCAGGGTCATCGCATCAAATTTCACACAGGGTTTCCAATGGTTCACAACGCTCTTGTAGGGGCGAACCCACGTGTTCGCCCGCTGGGGCAGACACACAGGTCTGCCCCTACAAAACACCTATGACC
>JADLHH010000018.1 GCA_020848855.1 Anaerolineae bacterium
CCCTTCGGCAAACACACAGGGTCATCGCATCAAATTTCACACAGGGTTTCCAATGGTTCACAACGCTCTTGTAGGGGCGAACCCACGTGTTCGCCCGCTGGGGCAGACACACAGGTCTGCCCCTACACAACACCTATGACCCTTTTTGACCTAAATGGCTATTTTGATGCGATTACCCTGGGCAAACACATCTATCGACTTTTTTGCACAACTCACATATATTCGTAGAGCATTTTGTCGTGATTTCGACAACCAAACAGTGACCAAATGAATGGGCGCTCTCAGGAGGCAGTCATGTCGGCACGCGGCACGCTGAATCGCTTCTGTTTGGCATTGATCGTGATGCTCCTGTTCGCCGGTGCCGCCCAGGCGCAGAACGATGGCGCACCGATCCAGATCGGGCAGAACGCCGTCGGCACGCTTTCCGCCGATGTCCCTGACATGCGCTTTGCCCTCTCCGCCTTCGGCGGCGAGACCGCCACCATTCAGGTGCTGGCACTCTCACCCGGCTTCGTCCCCCGGTTCCGCGTAACCAACCCCGCCGGGGTCGAGATCCTCATCGCGCCAAACCCCAGCGGGCTGACTTCGCTGGAAAACGACGCTTCCTTTCCCGACGCAGGCACATACCTCATCGAGGTCTCCGGCGAGAATGGCTCGACCGGGCAGTTCGTCCTGTCGCTCCAGCCCGGCGCGGCACTGCCCGAACCCGTCGACCTCGCCATCAACCAGTCCATCACCGATACGGTCGGCGGCAATACCTCTGTCCGGCTCTATCGCTTTGCCACCCCGTCCGACGACGCTCTCGTCCTCGCGATCTTCCCGGCGAAGCCGGACACCGGCGTGCTGGTCAGCCTGTACGACGAGGACGCCGCCCGGACGGTCGCCTCTCACGACGCGACCCTCGGCGGGGTCGCCTACCAGCTACCAGCCCAACAGCGTCACTTCCGTCTCGAAGTTCGCGCGGGCGGAGCGGAGGACAGCACCTATTCGATTTGCCTGGGAAACTGCGGGAACGGGCTGCTCTCGGCTGAAACGACCGCCGAGCCACAGGTGGTCGAGGTTGCCGAGACGCCGGAAGTGGTCGCGGCGATTTGTACGGTCGCGTCCACGACCGGTGGAAGCATCAACGTCCGCAGCGGTCCCGGCACACAGTACACCATCGTTGGCAACCTGGCGGCAGGAACGTCGCTCCCGGCGCTCGGTCAACTGGCAGGCGGAAGCTGGTTTCAGGTGAACGTCAATGGAGATATCGGCTGGGTCGCGGCGTCGGTGACGCGGCTGGATGGCGACTGCGGCAGCTTGCCGACGGTCGCCGCGCCAGTGGGAGCGCTGCTCGCTCCGACCCAAGCGCCGCCGACCAATCCCCCACCGCCGTCCTCAGGCAGCAGCAGCGCACCAACAGCAACCATCATGCCGACCACTGCGCCATCACCGGAGCCGCCCGCCGTTCTGCCGGACATCACCGGAAGTCTCAGCTATGCAGTGATGGCTGACGGTGGAACGATAGAAGTCGGTTACTCGATCATCGTTCGGGATGTCACAACGCCCGTCTCCTATCGTATTCGGATATGCGCCGACGATACCTGCACCTTCGAGAACGGGTATGCGAACACGCCGCTGAGCAGCGGAACGAGTTTGCGGTTCGCCTTTACGCCAGATGCTACGCGCATCGTACATCGGGCTACATTGACGGTCGATAGTGACAACGTGGTCGCGGAAAGCAATGAGGGCAACAACGTCTCCACGATCAATTTCCAGTCGTGATGGTGTTGCGCGGTCGAGATGAGAGACGCTGCCCGTCTACGCGGCAGCGCTGTGTCAGGCAGCGTTGGAAGCGATGGGATGCGATAGTCTGCTAGGCTTGCCAGTAGCTTTCGAGCCAGTCGAGCAGCTTGCGCCCGACTTCGGGCGTGAGGCGCACCGCCGCCTCGATGTGATGCGGCGAGAAGGCGAACAGATTCGTGAAATTCCGATGCGTCGCGCCGATCAGATAGTCATTCTGCCAGCGGGTGTGATCCCACAGGAAAGCGACCTCGCCGGATTCGCGGCGCATCGGCTCCAGCCACTGAGCGCGATCCATGTCGGTCAGCCTGCCGGGGATGAAGCGCAGCGCCAGCATCGAACTGAGGCTGAAGGTGAACTGCACGCCGCTCGACGCGAGATCGACTTCGACGACCATGCTCGCCGCGCCGTCCTGGGTCGAAATGGTCGCTACCGCGCGGCGAACGCGCGTGCCGGATTCGCGCGTGCTGAACAGGGACATCACCGGAATCTGCGGGAACTGCGCGGTGAGTTCCTTGATCAGATCGATTTCGCCGTCGAAATAATGCTCCAGCATCCAGGGCACAACCGGCGGCAGCGCGGCGGATGGCTCCGAGCGGCGCTCGCGGGCGGGGACTGCAAAGTCGTCAGAGGGCGTTGGATTTTTATCCTGGGGCATCGTCATCTCTCCCAAGCGGCACGTCAGCGCTGGCGCGCCTGATATGGCAGATAGTCATTATAACCGCAGAACCTGCCGCCTGCCGGAGTTTCAATTTCGCGCCTTCCGGGGCAATTGGATGTAAACTAGGCGCACTTTGAACGCGACAGCGATCACCCGATGGAGGGAATCACATGTTACTGGGCTTAGACATCAGCACAACCGGGGCAAAAGCGCTGCTGATCGACGAGCAGGGGCAGGTCGTCGCCTCGCACACCACACCACAGCCGATCAGTATGCCCAAGCCGCTGTGGAGCGAGCAGAACCCGGCGGATTGGTGGGAAGGGATCGTCAATTCGATCCGCGCCGTGTTAAAGCAGACGCACGACCCGGAGATCAGCGCCATCGGCTTGACCGGGCAGATGCACGGGCTGGTGCTGCTCGACGCCGAAGCGAACATCCTGCGCCCGTCGATTTTGTGGAACGACCAGCGCACGCAGGCGCAGTGTGACGAAATCACCGAGCGCGTCGGCTTCTCGCGGCTGATCGAGCTAACGGGCAACCGGGCGCTGACCGGCTTCACCGCGCCGAAAATCCTGTGGGTGCGCGAAAACGAGCCGGATGTGTACGCGAAGGTCGCGCATGTGCTGCTGCCGAAGGATTTCATCCGGCTGATGCTGACCGGCGAGTACGTGATGGACGTTTCGGATGCGTCGGGCACGTCGCTGCTGGACGTGGCGAACCGCCGCTGGTCGAGCGAAGTGCTGGACGCGCTCGGCATCCCGGAAGCGTGGATGCCCCGTCTCGCCGAGGGACCGGAAATCTCCGGCGTGATCAGCGCCGAAACGTCCGAGCTGACCGGGCTGAAAGTCGGCATCCCGGTGGTGGGCGGCGGCGGCGATCAGGCGGCGGGCGCGGTCGGCGTGGGCGCGGTCGAGCCGCACATCGTGTCGCTGGTGGTCGGCACATCGGGCGTGGTGTTCGCGCCGCTGCCGCGCTACGCCTACGAGCCGGAAGGTCGTTTGCACGCCTTCTGCCATGCCGTGCCGGGCATGTGGCACTTCATGGGCGTCACGCTGAGCGCGGCGGGCAGCTTGCAGTGGTACCGGGACACGCTCGCGCCGGGTGAAAAGTTCGACGACCTGCTCGCGCCGGCTGCCGGAATCGCGCCGGGGAGCGACGGACTGGTGTTCCTGCCGTATCTTTCCGGCGAGCGCACGCCGCACCCCGACCCGCTGGCGCGCGGGGCGTTCGTCGGCTTGACGGTGCGCCACAGCAAAGCGCACATGACCCGCGCCGTGCTGGAAGGCGTCGCCTTCAGCCTGAAGGACTGCTTCGGCTTAATGGCGAACGCCGGACTGCCGTCGCAGCTAGAGGTGCGGGTGAGCGGCGGCGGCGCGCGCAGCCCGATCTGGCGGCAGATTATCGCCGACGCGATTGGCTCGCCGCTGCTGACGACCAACAGCACCGAAGGCGCAGCATACGGC
>JADLHH010000019.1 GCA_020848855.1 Anaerolineae bacterium
CCGGCGCTGTCGAGCGATCCGGCGTGCCCGGTACAGTACAGCCCGCCGTCGAGCGCCAGCACCGCTTCGATGCCCTGCGCGTACAGGTCGGCGTCGTAGTAATAAGGGTTGATCTTGGGCGCGCCCGGCGCGAGCGCCCCCCAGCCGAGCGCCACGTCCCCGCAGATCACCACCCGCCGCGTCGCATCGTGCAGCGTGACGTGACCGGGGCTGTGCCCGCGTGTATGAATGACGCGGAAATGGAAGCTGCCGAAGTCGAGTGCCTGCCCGTCACGCAGGTATAGATCGACCGCGCTGTTCTCGCCGCACAGGGCGAGGAAACCCGCCGGGTCGCTCTCCTGCCACGTCTGCGGCATACACATGTACATCTCGTGCAGGTGGCGCTCGTGGTCTTCCGCCCACAGCGCGTCGTCCTGCTGAAGCGCGATCTTCATGTTCAGGTAGCGCCCGCGCAGTCTGGAATTGCCGCCGAAGTGGTCGACGTGCCCGTGCGTGCAGATCAGCAGGTCGGGCATCAGCCCGGCAGCATCCAGCGCCGGGAAGATGAATTCCTCCGGCGTGGTCGAAATGCCCGACTCGATCAGCACGGTCTGTTCACCGGTAATCACGTACAGCGACAGCGGCAAGCCGCCGAACGGCGTATCGAGCCGGTAGAGATTGTCTGCGAGCGGGATCAGCATGGCTTTTTCCTCATGCCTGACAGGCTGTGCCCTGCGCCAGCAGTGCGTTGAGCGCGGCGCGGTCGTAGCCGCCGTATTCGGTCAGGATCGCGTCGGTATGCTCGCCCAGCAGCGGCGCGGGTAGGCGGATGTCGCCGGGCGTGCCGCTGAACTGGATCGGGATGCCGAGCGTGCGCACCTCGCCCGCCGTCGGGTGGTCGTAGCCGACGATCATGTCGTTGTGGGCGACCTGCGGATCGCGCTCAAGATCAGCGAAGGTGTACACCGGCGCGCACCAGATGTCCTCGGCGAGCAGAATATCCAGCCACGCCGCCGTCGTGCGCCCCCGGAATGCCGCCGTGAATGCGCGGTTGATGGCGTCGCGGTTCTCCATCACGTTGTTGGACGACAGATGCTCGTAGCCGCTCAATCCGATCAGCCCGGCGAGCTTGTTGACCGGGTTCATGGCGATGGCGATGTAGCCGTCCGCCGTCGCGTACATGCCGTAGGGCGCGCCGTTGTAGGGGGCGGGGTTGTTGCCGGAATTGCTCCGCTTTGGCAGCCCGCCGCCGTTGAGATAGGTCGACATCTCCTGATTGACGAACGTGAGCAGCGAGTTAAACAGGCACACTTCGACCTTCTGCCCGCGCCCGCTGCGCTCGCGGCTGTAGAGCGCCGCCAGCACGCCGTACACGATGTGCAGCGCCGCCGCGATGTCGGCGATGCCCAGCCCAATGCCGACCGGCGGGTCGTCGCTGCGCCCGTTCAGGAACGGCAAGCCGCTCATCGCCTGCACCAGCAAATCCTGCCCCGGTCGCGTCAGATATGGACCCGATGATCCCCATCCGCTGCTGGAGCAGAACACGAGGCGCGGGTTGATCGCTGCCAGCGTTTCGTAGCCAATCCCCAGCCGATCCATCACGCCGGGGCGGAAGTTCTCGATCACCACGTCGGCGCGGGCAGCCAGCCGCTTGACGGCTTCGACGCCTTCCGGCTGCTTCAGGTTGAGGCACACGCTCCGTTTGTTGCGGTTGAAGGCGAGGAACGACACGCTTTCGCCCGCCAGGTACAGATTGCCGAGCGCGAACTTGCGCATCCAGTCACCGCCCGGCGGCTCGACTTTCAGGATTTCCGCGCCCATGTCGCCGAGCATCTGGGTGGCGTAGGGACCTTGCAGTAGCTGTGTGAAGTCGAGCACGACCACGCCGCTCAGGGGACCGCTCATGTCAGACCTTCCCTCATGACGGCGCGCCGTCATAGCGCGGCAGCCTGTGCGCTTCGGCGAATTGGTTGATCGCTTGCAGCCCCGTCAGCACGCCGAATTCGACCTCGTATTCGACCGCCCCCCAGGGTTCGAGGAAACGCAGCCGCCCGGCTTCGCGTTCGGCGGCGCGCCCCTGCACCCAGGCATTCGCCGGTTCGATGCCGGTCACGTAATCGCCCGCCGTCATGCATTTCCAGTTGACGAACCAGGGCAGGGTGTCGTGGGTGTATGACAGATACGCCGCGACCGGACCTTCGGCGTAATCCGGCATCCCCGCCAGCAGGACGTGCGCCTTGCCGTCAGCGTCCGGGCGCAGCTTGTGATAGAAAAGCTGGTGGGGTCTGCCCGCCAGCGGTGGCTCGAACCGATCCCAGCGATCCAGCCCGGCGACCGAGTCGGCGTCGCGCGGCTCGACCTGTTCCGAATCGACCAGCAGGCGCGCATCTGCCGAGAGCAGCGGGAAACCGATGTTGAAGTGGTACAGCATCATGTGCTCGACGCGGGCGAAGGTGCGGTTCTCGACCCGGTCGCGGATCGTCAGGTGCGACGCCCCCATCTCGGTCGAAATCTCGCGCGTCATCACCAGATTCGTGCCCAGCGCCATCGATTCCGCTACTTTGCCGCGCACCCACAGCCGGTAGCGCTCGCCGTCCCATGCCGCGTCCGCCCACTCGCTGCTCGCCGGAAGATTGCTCGCGCGACCGTGAATCCCCAGTTCCTCATCATGATCGACCGTTGGCGCGCCCATCGCGGACAGGCCACCGGTGCTCATCAATCCCCCGAAA
>JADLHH010000020.1 GCA_020848855.1 Anaerolineae bacterium
ATCTATTCGGTGCTGGGGACGTTCACGCGCACCATTTACTTCAATCCGGAGACGGTTCCGGCGTTCCAGGACAAGCTGGTGCGCGAAGCGGTCTCGTATGGCTTCGACCGCGAAGCCGTCGTCAATGCCATCTACGGACCGGAAGGCGCGGTCGCGTGGCAGATGTTCAACCCGGATCACTGGGGATATAACCCCGACGCGCGCGTGATCCCGTATGACCCGGAAATCGCTCGCCAGAAACTGGCTGAGGCGGGCTGGGCAGACACCGACGGCGACGGCATCGTCGAAAAGGACGGCGCGCCGCTCACCTTCACCGTCATCTGCGAATCGAATGCGACCGCTGTGGACGCGCAGGCGTTCCAGGACTATATGGCGGAAATCGGCATCGGCGTCTCGATTGAGGTGCAGGAGCGCGCGGTCTGGCGCGAGCATCGCGCCGCTGGCGAGTGGGAATCGTTCCTCGGCTGGGACGGCGACGCCATTCAGGAGCTTTCGCTCATCAATCGCGGCACGGGCGGCTGGCAGAATCTCTCTAACCCGCGCATCGACGAGCTGCTTCAGGTGATGTCGTCAGCGCTCGACCCGCAGGATCGCGCGGATGCCGCGCAGGAAATCGTCGCCATCTCGCGCGAAGAGGCGTATGCTATCCCGTACTATTATTATCAGAGCAAGATCGCGGTTCGGGATACCATCCAGGGGCTGCAAATCCCCCCGACCAATGCTGATTTCCAGGCGACGGGCGTGTTCTATCATCTCGAAGACCTGTATATGGTGTCCGAGTAAGGGTAACGAAGCCGGGGCGCACCAGCGCGAGACGGTGTGCCCCGGCTAGTCGCTTGTAACGCTGATTGTGCCGTAAGGATTGTGCCTTCGTGCATCGTGTGATCATCCGCCGCGTGGTCGTGTCCATTCCCGTGCTGCTGCTGACGACGCTGCTTTCGTTCACGCTCATGCGGCTGGCTCCCGGCGACCCGGTCGATATGTATCTTAGTTCGGAGCAGCAGAGTGCCCCACCAGAGACGGTCGCGCGCATCCGCGAGGAATTGGGGCTGAACGACCCGATCTCCGTGCAGTATATGCGCTGGCTGGGGCGGGCGCTGCAGGGTGATCTGGGTTTTTCGTATCAGGATCGGCTGCCGGTGCTGGGGCGCGTCCTGCAGACCCTGCCGGCGTCCATCTCGCTGATGGGCGCGTCGCTGCTGCTGGCGATGTTGGTGGGCATCGGCATCGGCGTGTTTTCAGCATGGCGGCAGCATTCGCTGTTTGACCATGTGATGACGGTGCTGGCGTTCGTCGGTTATGCCATCCCATCGTTCTTTTTGGCGCTGCTGCTGCTGTACGGCTTCAGTTATGAACTCAATCTGCTGCCTTCCAACGGGATGCGCTCGCTGCGTCCAGGCGGATACAGCCCGTTCGTCGACCTGCTGCGGCATTACATCCTGCCGGTCTCGGCGCTGGCGATTCACAACGTCGTCATCTGGATTCGCTACCAGCGCAATAATCTGGTCGAAGAACTGGGCAAAGATTACCTGACGACGGCGCGCGCCAAAGGGCTGCCGGAAAGCGTCGTCCGGCGGCACGCCTGGCGCAATTCGCTGATCCCGATCTCGACGCTGCTCGGCTTGAGCATCGCCGAACTGGTTGGCGGCTCGTTCATCATCGAATCGATCTTCGGCTGGCCCGGCATGGGACGGTTGGGCATCGACTCGATCAACTCGCGCGATTATCCGGTGTCGATGGGTATTTTGCTGGTGTCGTCGGTGATGATCCTGGTCGGTAATCTGGTGGCGGACTTGCTGTATGCCTGGCTCGACCCGCGCGTCAGCTACGAAAGCCGAGCGAGCCGATGAGCGCGGCAGCGGTCGTGAAGTTCGAGGCGCTTCGGGTTCAGCACAAGTCGCGCTCGTGGTGGGGGCTGGTGTGGTGGCGCTTCCGGCACAACCGCATCGGCGCGATCGGTCTCGCTATCCTCATTCTGCTGGTCTTCGGCGGGGTTGCTGCGCCGCTGCTCTCGTCCTACGACCCTGACAAAGTAGAACTGGGCGACGAATTCCGCCTTCAGCCGCCGTCGCTGCAGCACCGCTTCGGCACCGATCATCTGGGGCGCGACATGTGGACGCGCACGCTGTACGGCACGCGGGTCTCGCTGACAGTCGCGTTTCTGGCGACCGGCATTTCGGTATCCATCGGCGTGCTGGTCGGCTCGCTGGCGGGGTTTTACGGCGGGCTGCTGGATGGCTTTCTGATGCGTATGGTCGACGTGCTGCTGTCGATGCCGACTTTTTTCGTGATCGTGATTCTGCAGGCGGTGATCCCGAATCCGGGTATCGGCAACGTGATTGTGTTTATCGGCATCACCAGTTGGATGACGACCTCGCGGGTGGTGCGCGGGCAGATTCTGGTCGAGCGCGAGAAGGATTACGTCACGGCGGCGCGCAGCGTCGGCGCATCCGGCGGGTGGATCATGATCCGTCACCTGCTGCCGAACATTATGGCGGTGGTGATCGTGGCGGCGTCGCTGCAGGTGGGCGCGGCGATCCTGCTCGAAGCAGCACTCAGCTACCTGGGCTTCGGCGTGCAGCTTCCGACCGCGTCGTGGGGGTCTATGTTGAACGAGTCGCGGCGCTATCTCTCGTCGGGCTTCTGGATGGCGTTCTACCCCGGCGTGTTTCTGTGTGTGACGGTGCTGGCGTTCAATTTCGTGGGAGATGGACTTGCCGGGGCGCTGAACCCGGTCAAAGGGCGGTGAGTACGTGACGGCAATGGACGAAATTTCGGAGCGCGCTGCAAGGCTGCACCGGTCGGCGATTGTCATCGACGGGCACAGCGACATTCTGAAGGCAGTCGCCGATGGTACGGTGCGGCTGGGCGAGCGCACGGTCGTCGAGGGCATCACCACGCGCGATGTGCGCGGGCATTACGATTTGCCGCGCTGGCTGGATGGCGGGATTACCGCACAGGTGTGCGCGCTGTATATCGACCGTCACCTGCTGCACCAGCCGGTGATCCGCGGGCTGGATATGGCAGCCGCCGCATACGAGGAGATCGCCGCCAACGATCAGCTTGTGCTGGCGACGACCACCGACGAAATCCGGCAGGCGAAGCGCGACGGCAAGGTCGCCATCGTCCTCAGCTTCGAGGGCGCCGACCCGCTCGGCGGCACGCTGCGTTATCTGCCGCTGTATTACCGCCTCGGCGTGCGCATGGCGAGCCTGACCCATGCCCGGCGCAACTTCTTTTCGGGCGGCGTCGAACGCGGCATGGACGAGAAAGCCGGGCTGTCGACGCTGGGGCGCGAGGCGATCCGGCGCTTTGACGACCTGGGGATCGTCATCGACCTGCGCCACATGGACGCGAAGGCGATCTTCGAGACGATGGAGATCACGCATAACCCGGTGATCATGTCGCACGTCAACGCGCGGCAGGCGTTCCCGCTCGACCCCGACGACGCGCCGCATCATCCCTTCACCGCCGACAAGGGTATCGACCGTATCGGTATGATGCGCCAGATCGGCGAATCAGGCGGGGTAGTGTGCATCATTTTCTGGAAACAGGGCACGGTCGACGCCATCGTCGACGATATCGTCTACGTCGCTGACCAGATCGGTGTGGCGCACGCCGGGCTGGGCACTGATCTGTACGGCTTCGACGCTGCGCCCGTCGGCGCGGAAGATGTCTCGTGCTTCCCGCGTATCACCGAGCGTCTGCTCCAGCGCGGGTACTCCGATGACGAGGTGCTTGGCGTTCTGGGTGGCAACCTGATGCGCGTGTTCGATCAGGTATGGAAGTGAGGGCAATGATGATTGACCTGGCACTGAAGGAACTCCTGCTGGCGGATATCGATGCCGCCGAGCCGGAGATTATTGGCACGCTCCAGCGGCTGGTGCAGTTTGCGACCATCAACCCGCCGGGGAACGAAGGCGGGCATCAGGCGTTCGTGGCGGCGGAACTCGAAGCACTCGGCTTGGAAGTAGCGATGGTCGAAGCGCAGCCGGGACGCCCCAATGTGATCGGCGTGCTTAAGGGGACAGGCGGCGGCAAAAATCTGCTGCATTACGCCGGTCATGCCGATGTCGTCACGGCGGGCGACGAGAGCAAGTGGGCATACCCACCGTTCGCGGGCGAAGTCCACGATGGCTGGCTTTACGGGCGCGGCGCGGTTGACCATAAAGCGCCAATCGCGGCGTCGCTCGGCGCGCTGCGCGCCATCGTGACCAACGGCATCCGGCTTCAGGGCGACCTGATCTTTCTCGTTCCGGTGGACGAAGAATGTGGCAGCTACGCCGGCACGAAATACCTGCTGGAACAGAACCTGCTGTATGGCGATATGGGTATCTACGCTTCCGCCGGGTTCCTGCCGGAGATTCTGATCTCGTGCGCCGGTTCGGTGCAGTTCGAAGTCACCGTGCGCGGGCGCACGGCGCACGGCGGCTGGTCGCACAAGGGGATTAATGCCATCGAGAAAGCCAGCAAGCTGGTGCTGGCGCTGCAGTCGATGGGCTTTACGACCGTCAACCCGATGTGGAAACCCGAACACGAGAAAGACCGGCTTGCGCCGTCGCGCACCGGCGCGATGACCGTGACCCAAATCGAGAGCAGCAGCCCCGCCGGTTCGGTGCCGGATGTCTGCGTGCTGCGGGCGACTCGCCGCTTAGTGCCCAACGAGACGGTCGCCGAGGCGAAAGCGCAGATCGAGGCGGTGGTGGATCGTCTGCGCCAGGATGACCCGAACTTCAACGCCGAGATTCGCTATGTCGCGGCGGTCAACGGGCTGAACACCGCGCCGGATGACCCGCTGGTGCAGCACGTCTCGGAAGCTGTCCGCGATATCGGGCTGGAGCCGATGATCGGCGGCAGTTCGGGCGGTTTCGACGCGCGCTGGATCGTCGATAAGCTGGGGATTCCGTTCGTCAGCTACGGGGCAGGCTGGAACGGTCCCGACGGCAAGCTGTGTCTGCACGTCGAAAACGAGGCGATCACCATCGCCGACCTTATGGGGATGACGCGCGCCTACGCCATGATCATGCTGCGCGTGTGTGGTATCAGTGATCGTGTGACTGCCTAGCGAAACAGGTGCGCCATGACAGAACTTATTCCAGACGCTCCAACACCGCTTTATGTGCAGCTTGCCAACATGCTGCGCGAGCAGATCGCCGGTGGGCAGCTTTCGCCCGGTGCGGCGCTGCCCAGCGAGCCTGACCTGATGCAAACCTACAACGTCAGCCGGACGACGGTGCGGCAGGCGCTTACGCTGCTGGCGGACGACAACATCATCGTCAAGGTGCAGGGCAAAGGATCGTTCATCCAGCAGCCTGCCATTACCCAGGATTTGATATCGCTGCAGACCGTTAGCGAAGTCCTGACCAGTGCCGGGCTGGTGCCGCAGGTCAGGGTGCTGATGGTCGATATGCAGGCGGCGATCACGCCCTACATCCGGCAGCAGTTACAGGTCGAGCCGGACGAGACGGTCGTGTGTGTGAAGCGGGTGCATCTGGTCGAGGATCATCCCATCGCCTTCGCGGTGATCTATCTCTCCGGCAAGTTCGACTGGCGCTTTTCGGTCGAAGACCTGAAGCAGCAGTCGATTTACGCCTGGCTGGAGACGAAATCGAATATTCTGGTTGACCGGGGACGGCAGGTCATCCGCGCGACCGCCGCGACCGAAGAGGTCGCCAGCCTGCTCGACCTGTACGTTGGGTCGCCGGTGCTGAAGGTCGAGAACACCTCGACCACCGAAGACGGCACGCCCATCGACTTTACCGAGTTCTATTTCTTACCCGACCGTTATTCGCTGGTCGTATCCCTGCACCGTACCCATCAGGGGATTTCGCTGACGAATGTTGAAGCCGAGGTCGCCGCGCTGGCTGGCGAGTCGGATTGACCGTCTCTCAGGAGAAAACAGTAGATGAGCAAGCGCTTGATCATCACCAGTGATTCACACACGCAGGGCGAGCCGACCCGGCTCGTCATCGGCGGTGTGATTCACTATCCCGGCAAAACGATGCGCGAGAAGCAGCAGTACGTTGCTCGCGAGCTTGACGTGGTGCGGCGCAGCCTGATGAGCGAGCCGCGCGGTCACCATGATATGTTCGGCGGTTTCATCACCGAGCCGGCGACCGACACCGGCGATCTCGGCATTATCTTCATGGACAACCAGGGCTATCTCAACATGTGCGGGCATGGCACGATCGGGCTGTGCACGACGGTCGTTGAACTGGGGCTGGTGACAGTGACGCCGCCGCGCACCGAAATTCACATTGATTCCCCTGCCGGGCGGGTCGAAGGCTATGCCATCACCGAGAACGGTCGCGTTGTGCGCGCCGGGTTCCAGAACGTCCCGGCATTCTGCCTGAGCGCGCGCGAGAAGCTGCAGGTTGAGGGTATCGGAGAAGTCGAGGTGGGTATCGCCTACGGCGGCAATTTCTTCGCCATCCTGCCCGCCGAATCGGTGGGACTGCGGCTGGAAATCGATAATCAGCTCGCCATTCGCACACTTGGCACAGCGATCAAGCGCGCCGCCAACGAGCAGCTTATGGTGCAGCACCCGCAGATGCCGGACGTGGGCGGGGTCGATATTGTCACGTTCTACGGCGCGGCGGTAAATCCGGGCGCGTCCTATCGCAACGTTCACGTTTTCGCCAACGGGCAGGTGGATCGCTCGCCGGGCGGTACGGGAACGTCGGCGATGCTGGCGTACCTGATCGCCATCGGCGAGATTACGCCGGAGATGGAAGTCACGTCCGAAGGGCTGGCGGGCGGCTGCTTCAAGGGCAAAATCGTGCGGCAGTGGGGCGAAGGCGGCGTGACGTTCTACACGCCCGACATTTCCGGCGTCGCCCACATGACCGGGATTCACTACTTCACGCTGGACACCGACGACCCGATGCTGGCAGGACTCGTCCGCGAGCCGCAGGGCTGAGCTTTACCGCGCTTCCTGGCAGCATCACGCAAAAAAAGAGGGGAGAGCCATCGTGGCTCTCCCCTCTGCGTGGAGCAGTCAGGCGGTTTACTTGTTGGGCGGCCAGTAGCCCAGTTGATCCAGAATGTACAGGCTGTCCGAGTTGAAGAAGCGCTCGACGATCTTGCCATCCACGACGCGGAAGATCGACAGCCCTTTCCACGTCAGTTCCTCGCCGCTCGCCGGCTTGCCCAGCCAGTCGTGGGTCATCTTCATGGTCATCGTGCCGCGCACGCCGACCATTTCGCCCTCGGCGATGATATCGTCGATCTGGACGCTCATGGACGGGAACATGCCGTGAACGGCAGCGATGCCCTGTTCCAGAATGGGGCGCCCGTGCGGGCTGCCGAACAGCGCCTCGCCGTGATCGATGAAGTCCTCGACCATCACGTCCTTGAGGTGGCTCACGTCGCCGGTGTTGAAGATCGCCTCATAGAACTGGCGCACAACTTCGACGTTCCGCCGTTCCTGTTCGCCCATCGGGGCTGCCGGGGCAGATGCTGCCGCCGGGGCTGCTGCGGGCTGAGCCGCCGCTTCAGGCTGCGCGCTGCCCGCGTCTGCCGGAGCCGCGCCGCCCATCGGCGGGAGCAAGCCCATGCCGCGCATCATGCCCATCTCGTCGCTGTTGAACCAGCGCTCGGCGATCTTGCCGTTTTCGAAGCGGTTGATGGCGATGCCCGTCCATTCAATCGTCTGCCCGTTGGGCGGGACGCCGTATACTTCCTGCGAGACCGTGCCGCGCCACGTCAGGCGGGCGACGACCTTTTCGCCCTCGGCGACCAGATCATCGACGCTCACGTACAGGTCGGGGAAGACCCACTTCGCCCACTGGATGCCGCGCGCGACGGCAGCCAGATGATCCTTATCGCTGGGGTCGAGACCCATCGTCTCGCCATGCGCGATGAAGTGGGGATCCATGACTTCGTACAGAACATCCATATTGTTCCGGTTGAGTTCGTCGTACAGACGAATGATCTTGACCTTCAATTCTTCGGGATTCACTTGAGGTGCTCCTCCTCCCATCGCGCTCATATCGAATTGTGGCGGATTGCGGATGAATTCGCCGAAGTCGCTGAAGAATTGGTCGGCACTGATCGGCTGGCGACCGGTGACCTTGTAGAAATCGTACGTCACTTCGCCGTACCGCCCAGTGCTGTAGGCTTCGTCCATGCCGACGACGAAGTCGACAAACCACGGCTGCATCCCCAACTGAGCCATCCCGGCTTTGGTCGCTTCCGGCGGCATATAGCTGTAGCTGACCGGCTTGCCCAGCACCTTGCCAATCTTCTGGGCGACCTGTCCGTTGGTCAGCGCTTCGGGTCCCGTCAGCCGGTAGATTTTGCCTTCGTGTCCCGGCTCGGTCAGGCAGCGGACGGCGACGGTGGCAATGTCGCGGATGTCAATCGCCGGGAGCGGCACGTTTTCCAGCAGCGAGGCGTAGAAGCCCCCCGTCATGTTGATCGGGTAGACCAGTTGCAGCCAGTACTGGTAAAAAACGTGCGGGCGCAGGTGCGTCCATGCGATTCCCGACTCTTCCAACAAGCGTTCGCACTGGGCGTGCCAGCGCATCAACTGAGCCGGGGCGTCGTGCGCCGCGCCGACTACCGACAGCTTGACGATGTGCTTCACCCCGGCAGCTTTCGCCGCATTGATGAAATTACCCTGCTGCTCGACCTGCCGGTAGTCGCTCGGCGTCAGCAGAAATGCCCGGTCCACGCCTTCCAGCGCCGCCGGCAGGGTGTTGGTTTTGGAGACATCGCCTTCAACGATTTTGATGTTGGGGATTTGCCCCATCATCTGCTGTGCCTTCGCCGCGTTGCGCACCATGACGCTGAACGGCTTGCCGGTCTGCGCGAGCTGCATCACCAGTTCCCGACCGATATTCCCAGTAGCGCCTGTTACGAGGATCATAGGTTTACGCCCTTCCGAATGTTTCGTTCGTACGCATAGTTGTCAATTTTGCGATGCAAGGGAGCGGTAGATAAATGTGCCGCCCCTGAATAACCTGATCTGCCACGCTAGAATCTGGGAATGATCCCCACCTGCTGATACAGCGTGAAGCGGTCGGTGTTCATCCAGCGCTCGACAATCCTGCCTTCCTCGATGCGGTCGGTGATCGTCCCCGTCCAGTGATACACCTGCCCGGTGCCCGGCACGCCCATGAAATCCCCCTGATGCGTCCCGCTGTAGTGCAGGCGCACCGCCACCTTGTCGTGATACGCGGCGATTGTCTCGATTTCCAGGTGCAGGTCGTGGAACGCCGCCCGCATCATGCCCAGTTCCATATCCAGCGGCTTGATTCCCTTGACGGGTTTTTCAGCGCTGTCGAACGTGGTCAGCACGTCGGCAGCCATAAAGCGCGAATATGCGTGCGGGTTCCCCTTGTTGATCTCGTCGATCAGGCTGCGGATCAGCGCCTTGTTGCCATCGGTGTCGTAGAAAACCGGCGGGGTGGGCAGGATGCCCATCTGCTGTAGAATGCTGACCTGGTCGAGTTCGCTGGTGCCTTCGACAAATTGACCATCGGCATAGCGCAGCACGCGTGTCGCCGTCCACTTGATGTACTTGCCCGACGGCGGCATCCCGAAAAACGCGCCTTTGTGCGTCCCTTCGGCGCGCACCAGCAGGAACACCTGATCGCCTTCGATGATCAGGTCACGGATGCCGAACTGCACATCCGGGAAGGCTTCGTGCAGCATGACGTGGGCGCGGCGTACCTCGTTCCAGTCGTTGCCCATGGTTGCGCCGCCCGGCACGACCTGATGATCGATGAAGCCGGGCGCGAAGGCGCTCATACATTTATCGACATCGCCTTCGTTCATGCCGCCGATGTACAGATCGTAGACGAGGTGACGCACCTGCTCCTCGACTGCCGCCTGCTGCTGCTCCGGCTTTTCGCCGAACAGCCCCAAGCCGAGCTGGCGGCTCAGTTCGATAAAGTCCATACCGCCCCAGTGTTCGATGAAGCGGTCGCCGGGCACGCGCTCGATTTCGATACACTGCACCTTGTAACGCTTGCCGGACGGCGGCGTGCCGAAGAACGGCGCGCCGGTGTGTTCCGCCTCGATGGTAAACACCACCGTCGCCAGGTCGCCGTCCACGATGACGTGCTGAATCTCGTAGTTCGACCAGGGGAAGGCGGCATAGTTCATGTTGAGGAACATCTTCGCGCCTTCAACGCCGGGGGGCATCCCCGGCGCGGCGCTGTGATCCAGCACCTGATCGCCGAGGAAGTCGATCATGTGGTCGAGGTTGCGCGGGATGACCATCTCGTTGAAGTACTGCTGAATCTTCGCTTTCTTCTGGGTGGCCGTCGTGGTCGACGGCAGCGCGCCAGCGCGCGTGCCCATGATCGGCTCTGCGCCCCCCGGCGTCTGCATCGCTCGCATGATGACCATGATGTCGAACCAGTGGAAGCGCTCGACGAATTTGCCGTTTGCCACGCGGAAGACTTCGACCACGTAGCTCTTGAACGGATTTCCGCTGGGCGGCATTCCCATGAACGACCCGGTGTTCGTCCCCTGATAAATGCCGTGCAGGACGACCATGTCGCCTTCCGCGCTGACACCCTCAAGCGCCATTTGGAAATCTGGAAAAGCACTGAACAGCGCTTCGTAAAAGCGCCGTAGCCCCTGCTTGCCCGGCGGCGTTCCCAGTGGTTGTCCGTGATCGGTGAGCTGGTCGTCGACGAGGGCGAGCGCTGCATCGAGATTATGCTGGTTGAGCGCCTGTTGAAACTGCTGTGCCAGTGCCTTGAGTTCCGTACCTGATGGTGTCATTGTCCCTCACAGAAGATGTCGCTGTACGATAAGGAATGCGAGCTACCCGAAGCTGGGAATCAGCCCCACCTGCTGCAGCAGCGTAAAGCGGTCGATGTTGACCCACCGTTCGACGATTTTGCCGTCCTCGAACCGGTCGATGGTCAAACCGCTCCAGTCATAAACCTTGCCTGTCCCCGGCACGCCCATATACGACCCGCTGTGCGTGCCCCGGTAGTGCATCCGCGCCGCCACGCGGTCGCCCGATGCCGTCATGCTTTCAATCTCACGGGTGAAGTCGTGGAAAGCGCCGTGCAGCATGGCATCGTCCTGTTTCACCCACTTGGTTCCCTTGAGCGGGGCAGGGTTGCTCTCCAGATGGATGATCACGTCGGGAGCCATGTCTTCGTCGTAAGCATGGATGTTGCCTTCGTTCAGCGCGGCGACCAGCTTTTCTACCACCGCCTTGTTGCCTTCGGTATCGTAGAAAACCGGCGGCGTGGGGATGATGCCCATCTGCTGCAGGATGCCGACCTGATCGAGTTCGCTCGTGCCTTCGGCGAACTTGCCGTTTTCGTAGCGCAGCAGGCGCACGCCCGTCCATTTGACGTGTTTGCCGGTCGCCGGCATACCGAAGAACGCGCCCTGATGCGTGCCTTCGCCGCTCACGCGCATGACGACCGAGTCGCCTTCGACCAGCAGGTCTTCCAGCGCGAACTGCACGTCCGGGAACGCCACCTTGAGCATCTCGTGCGCCTGACGCACGTCGTTCTTGGTATTGCCCAGGCTCGCGCCGCCGGGCACGACCTGATGATCGACGAACGAGTCGGCGAACACGTCCATCGTCATGTCGATATCGCCCTTGTTCATGCCCTCGATATACTGGCGCGCCAGCCGCTCGGCTTCCGCCCGGTTATCGGGAGGTGCCTGGTTCATACCGAACATCGGCAAGCCGGTCTGGTAGGCTAATCCCGGCAGGTCGATGCCACCCCAGTGTTCGGCGAACTTCGTCTCCGGGATGCAGATCACTTCGAGGTTGGGAATGCGGAAGCGCTTGCCGGTGGGTGGCGTGCCGAACAGCGGCTTGCCGCTGAATTCGCCTTCGATAAAGCTGATCAGGATCAGGCAGTCGCCGTCGACCAGCAGGTGATTGCAGTCGTACCACAGCCAGGGGTAGGCGTCGAACATCATGCCCAGGAACGCCTGCACCGCATCCACCGCGCCCATGTTGACGATCGGCGCGCTGTGTTCCTTCACGTCGTCGCGGATGAACTCGCGGATATTCTCCAGCCGTCGGGGGATGACCACCTCAGTGAAATACTTGACGATGACTGCGCGTTTTTCTTCCGGTGTTGTCGCCATTTCATGCCCTCATTTCGGCTATCAGCCGGTTCCTGTAATTGTTCGGACGATTTTCATGGCGTCGTACCAGAAGTAACGCTCGATGAACTTCCCCCGGCGCACTTTGAAGATTTCGATCATGTAGGTGACGAACGGCTTGCCGGTAGCGGGCACATCGTAGAACTGTCCCTGGCTCGTGCCGTGCAGTTCACCGTTGATGACGAACATGTCGCCGTCGATGTAGACCTTGATTACGGTCATGTTCAGGTCTGGGAATGCCTTCAGCAGCATTCCGTAAGACATATCCACGCCCAGTTTGGTGACTGGCTCACCGGGCGTCGTCATATCTTTCATCTGGTCGTCCATCATCGCTTTGGCGGCGTCGAGGTCATGACGATTGATGTGGGCGATGTACTGGTCTGCCAGCGCCTGCACTTCGGGGCGCGTGATCGGATCTTCGTCGACCGGGTAGGCGTGATAATTGATGCCGCGCTGCTCCGCGAACGGGGCATTCGGCTCCACCTGGCTCAGCCGCCAGAAGATTTTATGCTTGCTTTCATCTGCCATTAGGATTGTCCACCTGGTATAAGACCGAATTGTTGAAGCATTCCGAACACGTCGGAGTTGAACCAACGCTCGACGATCTTGCCGTTTTCAATACGGTTGGTGGCAATCGCCGTCCAACTCATCTTCTTTCCGCTCGCCGGCATCCCCATGAACGAGGTGGTCATCGTTCCTGTCCAGCGCAGGCGCACCATCACCTTGTCGCCCGCCGCCACCATGTCCTCGATTTCGACGACCATGTCCGGGAAGGCTTCCTGAGTCATGCGAGCGCCCTGCTTGATCGGCTCCAGCCCCTTCTGGTACGGGTTAAGCGCGTCGCCGTGCATGACGAAATCCGGCGACATCAGTTCGTCGACGATATCGAAGTTGTGTTTGTTTTCCTCCTCATACAGGCGGCGAACGAGCGCTTTGTTGGCTTCAGGGTTCGGGGGTGGCGCGAACGACGGGATGATGCCCATCTGCTGCAGAATGCCCACCTGGTCGAATTCGTTCCACGCTTCGACGAACATGCCGTCCTGCACGCGCAGAATACGGTGCGCCGTCCATGAGATGGGCTTGCCGGTGGGTGGAAAACCGTAGAACTCGCCGGTGTGTATGCCGTTGGCATGGACGCGGATGGCGACCTTGTCGCCTTCGACCATCACTTCATCGATTGTGAATGTCAGGTCGCTGAACGACTGGTTGAGCATGTGATGTGCCGCGACCACCGCTTCGACGCCCGGCGGCAGCCCGGAGACCTGCGCCGAGTTGTGGTCGTTGAAGTCGACCGCGAACACTTCGCGCAGGGCGGTTTCGTCGTCGGTGTTCACGCCTTCGATGTAGCGGTTCACCATCGCCGTATACTGCTCGACCTTCGCCTTCTGATCCGGGTCCTGCATCGCGCCAAGCTGCATCATCAGCCCGACGATGTCCAGACCGCCCCAGCGCTCGGCGTACTTGCCGTTCTCCAGCCGCACGGTTTCGAGCAGCAGCACCGAGAACTTCTTCCCGGTGGCGGGCAGCCCCATCAGGTTGCCATCGTGCGTTCCGGCGATAGTCGAGATCACCGAGACCTTGTCGCCTTCGGCGATCAGTTCGTGGATCGTGTTCCGGGCGTCGGACGATCCATCAAAGAACATGGAGAAGAACATCTTCGTGCCTTCATGTCCTCTGGGGATTCCCGGCGGCGCGCTGTAGTCGATGCCGTCCTCCGGGATATAGTCCGCGAACCGGTCGAGGATATGGTTGTTAATCACATTTTCAATATAATCGCGCACCAGAGCTTTATTTTTTTCTTGAAGCACGCCCATCGTAATGCCTCTCAAGCAGTTACAGGATCAGGCAGCGATTATGCTGATGGCACTCTGTTAGTTCTGGATGCCGAGCTGCGTCCGCAGACCCATACGGTCGACCCATTCCCAGCGCTCGACAATCTTGTGGTCGGCAATGCGGAAGAAATGCATCGCCGAAACCGAAAACGACTTCCCGGAAGGTGCTGCGCCCATAAATTCGCCCTGGTGCGTCCCGGACAGCGTCAACCGGCACACCACCAGATCGCGCTCGCCCGTCAGGTCGTCCAGCGTTGCCTGTAAATCGGGAAATGCCTTGAAATAAGCACCGAATGATTGCTTGACGTGATCCAGTGTTTCGGATGTCCCGGTCGAGTCGTGATCAACGAGCGGGTCGCGCATGTACTGCGCGACCTGCTCCAACTGCCGCTCGACCATGACCGCCTGATGAAATTTGCGGACGAGTTGCTTATTCGCATCAACCGACATGATCGATCCCTTTCAGAGAAGGCTTAGCCGCCGCCCAATTTCATTTCGGGGATCATCCCCAGCGCCATCAACTGCGGCATCACGTCCTGGTTTGCCCAACGCTCGATGATCTTGCCTTCGTCGTTGAAACGATAGGTCGAAATACCCGCCCAGCTATGCACCTGACCAGTCGGCGCTTTGCCCATGAATGGGCCTTTGTGCGTGCCGTGCCACGTCAGGCGCACGACGACCACATCGCCGTCCGCGACCATTTCTTCGATGACCGTGTGACCGTCGGGGTAGGCGCTCTTGACGCCTGCGACACCCTGCTTGATCGCTTCGCTGCCGCCGATATACGGGAACAGCGCGTCGCCATGATGCACGAACTCCGAGCACATCAGGTCGTCGATGACCGAAACGTCGCCCTTGCCGATGACTTCATCGTAGAACCGCTGAACGCAGCGCTTGTTGATCTCGACATTATTCATGGATTTCTCTCCTCATCGCTCTCGTAATTAACATCGTGACCCAGATGGACTATCAACCGAATTTCTGTGGCAGGATGCCGAGCTGCTGGAACATCGACATGAAATCTTCGATGACCCAGCGTTCGACCATGATGCCGTTGTCGTCGAAGCGGGCAAGCTGGGTCGCCGTCCAGGTGAGGTACTTGAACGACGGCTTCACGCCCATGAATTCGTTGACGTGACGGGCAGTCACTTTCTGGTGGGTCATCACTTTGTCGCCCTGAGCGAAGATGTGGATGATCTCGATCTTCGCGTCCGGGAATGTCTGCTTGAAGCCACCGATTCCCTGCTTGTGCGCCTCGCGTCCTTCGGCGCGGGGCAGCAGCGACTGAGGTCCGTACGTGACGAAATTCTCAGCCATGAGGCGATCAAGTTCCCCAAGCTGGTCGTTATTGGCGGCTAGAAAAAAGCGAATGACGGTGTTCTTGTTATGTTCTGGCGTGGTCGGCATTCCCTACACCTCTCGTTCAGAAAGCCTCTGCGAGCGCAGCAGCACATGCGAAAAGTAAAACCGCTGGCGGTCAGGGAGTGGCTGGTCAGCCACTCCACCGCGTCCGCGTTCTGGCGACCGGGTTAGCGCCCCGGACCACCGAACGGCGGGAGAATGCCCAACTGCTGCAGGAGTCCCAGCATGTCCCAGAAGCCATGCGCTTCGGCGATCTTGTTGTCGATCAGCCGGAACATCATGTGTCCGGTCAGTTCGATCTTCTTGTTGGTCGGCGGCAGCCCGCGAAAATCGCCGGTGTGGGTGCCAAAGACGTGATACCGGAGCGCCGCGCGGTCTTCTTCGCAGTAAACCGCGTCGATCTGGTAGCGGATATCCGGGAATGCGGTGTGGGTGGTTTGCAGCCAGCGCACCACGCTGTCCTGCCCCAGTTCCGCGCCGCCGCCTTCCTGGAAGAAGATATAGTTCGTGCCGTAGAATTCGGGGACGCGATCCTGCGCGTTGGCGTTCCACACTTCCTCGACCACCTTGCGGACGAGTTCGCGGTTGGATACCGGCGCGCCGGTCGTATTCTGGCGCTGCCCCGAATGCCCGCCGACGGGCGACCAGAACATATCGTATTCGTTGGTGCCGTCGCCGAAGATCGCGCCGCGCCCTTCAATGACCCTGCCGTTGTTCCAGCGCAGCAGGTGGATCACGTCGATGTCCAGCTTGCTGTACGGAACGGTGCCCGTATTTTCGCTGCCGGCGCGGAAGCCTATATTTTTGGTGACATCCGCCGACCATTCATCGTTGACCAGCAGGACGCTGCGCGTCATGACGAAACTGTTGTTCGACAGGTTGCCGACCTGACCCATAAAGCCGAGGAACCCTTCCAGCCCGTAATACCAGCCCGACAGCGGGTTGTGACCGGGGACCAGCCAGCGCATATTCGGGTCCCAATATTTGTCGATCTCTGCACGGTTGCCGCTCGCCAGCGCATCGTATGCCAACCCGACGAGTTCTGCGGTTACATGAGCCATATCTTATCTCCCGGGGAGAAACCCAAATGACGGTAAACACGAGTTATTCTGCGAGACGCGGTGGGATGGGTTTCGGGCTGGAAGAATTCCCTCGACACATCCACGCCTTCCGTGCGCCCAACGAGAACAGAACCGAATGGAACATGTGTGAGCTTAAATGGCATGTTCCCTTTGCCGAAAATGCTGGCACAGTCTTGGAACGAGTTCGATATATGCTCTGATGAAATCTCCTCTGAACCGAATAAGGGCAACGAGCCACGATGAAACCACCTGTGATGGCGCCAAAGATAGCGGAGACGAACCCGGCACGGGCTGCCGCTTACCCACGATATTCATGATGCTTGCCATTCGAATTTATACCGGAGTAGTTTATCACAGAACTGCTCGTCTACTCAACAAAGATAATGCGTGCCCTTCGAAGCGAGCGCCGGGGCGCTTCGTTGTGAAAGCGGGCGAGCATCATCGGCATAACTCCGAAACCGGTGCGCACCTGAATGTGTTTTTGCGACTGCAATAGTGTTAGTCGTAGATTGGGCTGCAAAGTGGTCGAACCGGTGCGAAATGCGGTGTGGATGAGGCTGCTCGGCAACCGGAACGGGCAAAAACGATTCAGGTGCGCGTAGACATTCGTTGGTGATTATTCGGGTTGTGCGCTGTATTGCGGGTAGCGTGGCTTGATGCCCATCACCCCGCCGACCGCCGACAGCGCGCCCATCATCACCCGCTGCGTGCCGAGCGGGATGCCGGGCATCGCCAGTTCCGGCAGCAGGTCGCCGAAGCTGACCATCACCTGCAGAAAGCTGGGAACACCGTCCTGATTGACCTTGCCGTCCTGCGCCAGCCCGAAGAACGTCTCGACGATGCCGTCGATTTTTTCGAGTTCGACCCTGTGCGGTGTGGGGAACGATACCGTCTGGCGTAGTTTCAGCGCTTCGCTGCCATTGTTCCAGGGGTGCAGGTGAGGCACGCCGGGCGGGAAGTCGAAGCTGTCTCCGGCTTGTGCCGAGCGCGTTTCGCCGTTCAGTTGGTAAACCGCTTGCCCTTCGAGGATTTCAAACCGGTCACTGCTCAGTTGATGAACGTGGGGGTACTCGCGCCCGGTTCCCGGCGGGTACGTGAACTCGTGTACGACCCGCAAGCCGTTCGTGTCGTGCGGGGTTTCGACGAACACGACTCGTACCCCCGTCACCCGGTTCTCCAGAACCTGACCGGACTTTGCCATGAGG
>JADLHH010000021.1 GCA_020848855.1 Anaerolineae bacterium
GAGAACAGCTTGCCGCTGACGAAGTAGAGCGGCGCATGATGCGCGCCCGGCTGGTGGCTGGTCTGGTAGGCGTAGGCTTCCAGCCCGGCATCGACCTGTCCTTCGAAGCTCTGCTGCAGGAAGTAGTGGATGCTGATGCGCGTAGCGATCAGGTCGTAAAAGGCGCGACCCCACAGCGGGTACGAGAACGCCCGGTAGAGCGTGTCGCTCGTGCCGCTCTGGCTCGCCTGCTGCGACGCGCCGGTATTCTCGCCCGTCGTGAAGCCGCTGGGCGAAATCAGCGTCAGCGAGCGGAACAGATCGGGGCGTTCGAGCGCGGCGTGGGCGGCAAATTCGCTGCCGAGCGAAAGCGCGACCACGTCCGCCTTCTCGCCGATGTGTTCGAGCAGGTTGATGATCGCCCGCCTGTACAGATCGACACTGTAAACCCGGTCGGAGCGGTCAGAGAAGCCAAAGCCGGGCAGGTCGAGCGCGTAGACGGTGCGATGCCCGCGATATGCCTGAAAGATCGGGCGCATTTCGTAGGCGCATCCCGCCGCGTTAATGCTGTGGATGAGCACCAGCGGCGGCATGATGTGCGCGCCGTTGCGCGCCAGGCTGCGATCGACGTAATAGCTGAGCGTGCCGGTCTGGGCGCGCGCGAAGGTTTCGCGGTCGGCGTCGATAGCCGGAGCCAGCGCCAGGGCGTGATCGATGGTGGTGCGGCTGTAAAGAATCCAGCTTCCCGCCAGCCCAAATGCCGCGACTGCGGTCGTCTGTACGAGTTTGGTCAGAGAGGAAAGTATACGCATCGTCCGTACCTCACGAAACAAAATGCCGAGTGCTGAGTGTCGAGTGCTGAGTCAGAAATGGTGTTGAGGTGAGGAGTATAGATCGTTTGAGGACGGCGACGGGAATTTTCTCACGCGGCATTCAGCCGAGGATGTCCTCGCGCATCACGTCCAGCCACACGATCAGCCCACGCCACACGCCGAACGGCTCGTAATAAGCGGCGATTTCGCGGTCGGTGGCAGGTCGTCCGCCATTATAGCGCCCGGCATACATCGTCCGGCATACGCTGTCGAGACCAAGCTGGTCGAAGCGACCGAGCAGGCGCATCATCGCCCCCGCCGCGTAATCGCCGAAGCCCTTGATGCGCTTGAGCGCCTTGTAAACCTCGCCTGACGGCAGCGCCGGGTTGCGCCACGCCTCGGCATCCAGTTCGCCGCTGGCGATCTGCGCCGCCAACGCGTGCAGGTACGCGCCCCGATACCCCGCGCGGATGTGCTGGTTGAGCACGTCGGGGTCGAGCGCGGCGATGCGCTCCGGTTCCGGGAATGCGTGGGTATCGTCCAGCCAGTCGCCCAGCGTCGCCAGACGGCTGACCATGCCTTTGGTCATCGCCCAGGTGGTGTTGGTCGTCAGCAGCGTCTTGGCGAGGTCTTCCCAGACCGACGGCGAGACCAGCATCCGTCCTGCGCCTACCGTCTCAATCCACGAATATTCGGGGTGGACACGGATGATCGCGTGAAAAGGCGACAGGTCGTGGTCGAAGCTGAGGCAGCGGGCAGCGACCGCGCCAACCTCGCGCTGCTGCTCCGGCGACAGGTCGGCAGCGCTGGTGACGATCAAGCCGTCGTTCCCCTCGCGCACGTCGAAGCGGACAATGCTGCCGTCGGCGAGCTTCTGGATACGGGTCAGTGTGCCCCGTTCGTCGTAGCTGAAAGGCGCGAGCGTACACCAGCCGTGACTGAGCACCGTCGGCAGGTAGCGGAAATCCGGCGGAGTGGCAAGCGTGAAGCGGGTCGTCAACGGCGTGCGCCTTGCGCCAGCAGGAAAGCAGTCATGGCGACGGGTTCAATCCGACTCGCGCTTGCTCGCCAGTATCGCGCGCGCTTCTTCGAACGTGTCGGCATAGGCAACCTTCAGATGGTGCGCGTAGGGCAGGTCCGTGAAGGTGTTCCAGACGAGCTGAAGGTACGTGTCGACGCCGACAGCGACGTAGTACCGGGCTTTCTCCGGCTTTTTCAGGTATTTCGCCTTGACGCGGGTGACCAGGTCCGGCGGCAGGATGCTCATGTGGCGCACGTCGAAGATGTAATCGACCCGGTAGTCGACGCTTTCCAGCATAGCGGCGGCGGCATTGCGCGCGTCGTCATATTCGCCCCATGTCCAGCGCCCGACAAACGTCCATACGATGGTCGTCTGATCCTCGCTGTCCCACTGCACGTGAACACTCATTTACTCCAGCTTTCGTCGTACTTGTTACCTGGCGGCGATGATGTCTCGATTAGTTCCCATGTAGCGCCGGTCGGGTGGGTAAGCCGCCGTGTCTGCGCGCCCCGGCAGGTGATTTCAGATCTGTCCGGCTGACACCCCGCGAAGCCTCGGCACGTTCTGGCGGGGCTGGCGCAGGATATTCCCATGCATTCTACACAGAAGGAGAAGCGAATGTTCGATGGCGCACCGAATCGCCCGGTTGGCGACTGAATCGGTGAGCGCGCTGCACGGGCGAACGGTGTGCCGTGCATTCCGAACCCCCGTTGGTCAGGACTTCTGAATATCCAAGTATAATAAGTCTTTGCCCGCGTTACCACCACGCTGCGTTTGTCCAATGTGTGATCGCTCAGCCGCGTGCTACAATTCACGTTACTATGCGGATTGAACCCGTTTCTACAGACACATCGTCAACAGACCACCGGACGAATATGCCACCGGATATTGTGCTGATTATCCTCGATACGCTGCGGCGCGACCGCCTGTCCAGCTATGGTCACGACCGCGAAACCTCGCCCGGCTTCGACGCATTCGCCCAACGCGCCACCCTGTTCGAGCGTGCCGTCGCGCCGTCGCAGTGGACGGTCCCGGCGCACGCATCGTTGTTCACCGGGCTGTATCCCAGCGCGCACGGCGTGGTCGAAGCCAACGGTCGGCTGTCGGACATGCACCCGACGCTGGCGGAGATTTTGCAGGTCGGCGGGTATAAAACGGTCGCCTTCTGCAATAATCCGCTGGTCGGCGTGCTGGATAACGGCTTGCAGCGCGGCTTCGACGAGTTTTTCAACTACGCCAGCGCCATCCCCAACCGCCCCGGCGACGCCCGAAAAAGCGGGGCGCGCCTGCGCTTCCGCAAATGGTTTCGCCCGTATGCCCGGCGCATCGGCAACCAGTTCGCACACTCCGACGCGCTGTTTCGCGCGTCGCTGCACCCGCTGCTCACGCCGATCTGGTCGAAGTACATCAACTTCAAGGGGAATACCGCGCATTCGATTGACGACCTGATCGACTACTGGGACGCCTATCACGCGGGCGGCGCCGGGCAGCCCCTGTTCGCGTTCGTCAACCTGATGGGCGCGCATCTGCCGTATCATCCCCCCCAGGATGTGCTGGATCGCATCGCGCCGGAACTTCGCGGTGACCGCGAAGCCTTCCGCTATATGAACCGCTTCAACGCCGACGGCGCGGCGTGGGCGAGTCCGCCGGAGCAGCCGTTCACCGACTGGCAGCGGGCGGTGCTCAACGGTTTTTACAGCGCCGAGATTACTTATCAGGATCATTATCTCAACAAGCTGCTTAACCATCTGCTTACCAACAGGGCGCAGAACGATACCTGCATCCTGATCGCCGCCGATCACGGCGAGGGGCACGGCGAGCATGACCTGTTCGGGCACGGTTTCAACGTGTATCAGGAACTGATACACGTCCCGCTGGCGATCCACGCGCCGGGCTACCCGGAAGGCGGGCGGGCGGCGCGCAACGTCTCGACGCGGCGCATCTTCCACACGATTCTGGACATGGCGGGCATCCAGCCGCCGCTGGACGAAGCCGACCCGAACGCCGACGTGAAGCGGCTGTCGCTCGTCAACGCCATCAACGGCGCGGCGGACAGCGAAGGCGGGCTGGCGTTCTCCGAGGCGTTCCCACCGTCGACGTTCCTGCATGTGCTGGAGCACCGCAGCCCGGCGGTGATCGAGCGCCTGCGGCTGCGGCAGGTGAGGCGGGCGGTTTACGACGGCGATCACAAGCTGGTGGCGGCGGAAAACGCGGTCGAGGGGCTGTTCGACGTGGGGCGCGACCCCGCCGAGACGCGCGACGTGGCGGCGGATGAGCCGGGCGCGGCGGCGGCGCTGGCGGGGAAGATCAGCGCGTTCGTGGAGACGATCACCCAGCCGAACGACGCCCGCACCGCCGAAGCGGACGCGAAGGTGGTCGAGCAGCGTCGGGCGCTGGGGTACGTGGAGTGAGGCGAACCGCCAGGACGCCAGGGAAATGAAGTAAAATGAGGGCAGCCGTTGTTGAGGATGACGAAGATGGACGATTTGCTGTCGCGTATCACGATTGACCCGGAAATCGCACACGGCAAGCCAGTGATTCGCGGGCTGCGCTACCCGGTGCAGACGATCCTTGAATTGCTCAGCGCCGGGATGAGCTTCGAGGATATTCTCGCCGACTACCCCGATCTGGAGCGCGAGGATTTGCTGGCGGCGCTGGCGTATGCAGCAAAACTCGCTGAAGTGAAACACTCCTACGCTATGCCGCTATGAGATTGCTGGTTGATGCGCAACTTCCCCTTCAGCTTGCACGAGCGTTTCAGGCGGAAGGGCATGATACGCTGCATACGCTTGACTTGCCTGATGCGAACCGGACGATGGGCGAAGAAATCAACCGGCTGTCCGAACAAGAACAGCGAATTGTAGTCA